>NZ_AAWL01000022.1:5000-39797 GCF_000169155.1 Thermosinus carboxydivorans Nor1 | reverse complement strand
AACATCGCGAATGGATGACCGCTTAGCCATCAGCATCACGAGCCGGTCAGACCGAAGGCAATACCACCGTGGGGAGGTGTACCATACTCGAACGCTTCCAGCAGGAAGCCAAACTTCTCGACGGCCTCCTCCGGGGTTAACCAATGGCGGCAAAGACTTTCTCCTGCAAGTCGCGGTTATAAATCCGAATGCTGCCGCCGCCGATTTCCGTCCCGTTAAGCACCATATCATAAGCCTTAGCCTTAATCCTGGCGGGATCGCTGCCTAAAAACTCCACATCCTCGTCACGCGGCGAAGTGAAGGGGTGATGCATAGCCACCCACCGGCGTTCTTCTTCGTCATACTCAAACATGGGAAAATCAAGAACCCACAGGAAAGATAATTTATTGGGGTCAATGAGATTAAGCCGCCGGGCCATTTCTAAGCGCAATTGGCCAAGAGCGGTAGCTACCACCGCGGGCCGGTCGGCAACCATTAGCAGCAGGTCTCCCGGCTGCGCCTGGGTAACCTCGGTAATCCGCCGCATAATATCATCGGAAAAAAACTTGGCAATCGGCGATTTGATGCCTTCGTCAGTATAACAAATCCAGGCGAGACCTTTAGCGCCGAAATTGGCCACATATTCAACCAAACCATCAAGTTCACGCCGCGGAATATTGGCATAACCTTTGACATTAATGGCTTTAACTTGGCCGTTTTGGTCCAGAACCGACTGGAAGACCTTAAAGTCCGAACCTTGGACGGCCGACGAAATATCAATAAGTTCCATGCCAAACCGGGTATCCGGCTTATCCGTACCGTACCGGGCCATCGCTTCGTCATAACTTAGCCGCGGAAACGGCAGCGGCACGGTAGCGCCGATAGCTTCCTTGAAAATAAAGGCGATCATTTCTTCCATAAGATTAAGAACATCATCGCGCTCAACAAACGACATTTCGACATCGAGTTGTGTGAATTCCGGCTGCCTGTCAGCGCGCAGGTCCTCGTCCCGGAAACAACGGGCAATTTGAAAATAACGGTCTAGACCTGCCACCATCAGAATTTGTTTAAAAATCTGCGGCGACTGTGGCAACGCATAAAACTTACCCGGGTTGACCCGGCTGGGAACTAGATAATCGCGGGCGCCTTCCGGTGTACTCTTCGTCAGCATGGGCGTTTCCACTTCCACGAACCCGTGCCGGTCAAAAAAGTCCCGCATCGCTTTAGTAACACGGTGCCGTAAAATGAGGTTGCGCTGCATTTCCGGCCGTCTGAGATCCAAATAACGGTATTTAAGACGGAGCAGTTCGTCGACGTCGATATTGTCCTGGATATAAAAGGGCGGCGTCTTGGCCGCGTTGAGCAGGCGCACTTCCCGACAGTAAACTTCAATTTCACCGGTCGGGATATTAGGATTGACTGTCGCCTCGGAGCGAACCTTAACCGTACCGCGCACCGCAAGCACATATTCATTGCGGGCCAACTCTGCTTTACGGAAAGCTTCCTGATCCATTTCCGGCGCAAACACCACCTGGACAATGCCTGAACGGTCGCGCAGATCAATGAAAATCAAGCCCCCATGGTCACGCCGTCGGGCAACCCAGCCGCATAGTACTACTTCCTGTCCGCCATGCTCTTTGCGTAATTCACCGCAATAATGTGTTCGCTTAATTCCAGCCATCGTATCCATGTTAATCCCCCGTCTCCGCTCTTAACTTTTGCTCTACGTCGCCAAACGCGACAGCCTCTTGTTCACCTGACTCCATATTCTTAAGTGTTACCTGTCCGCGCGCCACTTCATCGTCACCGATAATAGCGGCAAAGCGGGCCGGATATTTATTGGCATGTTTCATTTGCGCCTTAATACCACGGCTCATGAAATCCATGTCACAGGTAATCCCAGCCCGGCGCAGACGGCAAAGCAGTTCAAACGCAACCGCCTGTGCCCTCTCACCAATCGGAGCGATGAAAACATCAATGCCGCCGGCCGTCATCGGCAATAGCGCCTGTTTTTCCAGGGCCAACAGTACCCGCTCCAGGCCAATGGCGAAACCAATAGCCGGCGTAGGTTGGCCGCCGCACTCTTCAATAAGGCCGTCGTAACGCCCCCCGCCACATATGGCGCTCTGGGCACCCAGCAGGGGATACTGAATTTCAAAAGCGGTTTTCGTGTAGTAATCAAGACCACGGACCAGCCGCGGGTTGAGCGTATAGCGAATGCCTGCGGCCGCTAACATTTCTTGCAGTTTCACAAAATGACTTGTACACTCGTCACAGAGACAATCAACAATGCGGGGCGCTCCCTGGGAAAGTGCACCGCACGTCTCATTCTTGCAGTCCAGTATTCTCAGCGGGTTGCGTTCAAACCGGGACTGGCAATCACGGCAAAGCTCAAACAGCTTGTCCCGTAAAAAGTTCTGCAGTCTTTCCCGGTATATGGGCCGGCACCGAGGGCACCCCACTGAATTAATATTGAGCTCGAGTCCTGTTAGTCCTAATTGTTCAAAAAACTGCACCGCCAAGGCGATTATTTCGGCGTCTACCGCCGGTCCCGGCGCCCCGATGGCCTCAATGCCAAACTGATGGAATTGGCGAAGTCGGCCCGCCTGAGGGCGGTCATAACGAAACATAGGCCCGATATAAAAAACTTTTACCGGCTGTGGCGCCGTATACAACTTATGCTCCAAATAGGAGCGTACGACAGCGGCCGTATTTTCCGGACGAAGCGTAATACTCCGTCCACCCCGATCGGTAAAAGTATACATCTCTTTGGATACAATGTCGGTCGTCTCGCCGATGCCGCGTAAAAAAAGTTCGGTATGTTCAAAAATCGGGGTGCGAATTTCCTGATAAGCGTACAAGCGGCAAAGATCACGCGCGGCTTGTTCGATATACTGCCAGTAGCCGCTCGTATCCGGCAGTATGTCCTTGGTTCCCCGCGGCCCAGTTGTCAACACTAGCTATTCCTCCTCCCGTCGGCAAACAAATTGGCAAGCAGTTGCCGCCGCTGCTTTATATAACTATCAAGATTGGCAATATAAGTTGTTACGTCTTTGGCATTATATACGCTGGCCAACCGCCACGACCCCGGCCATACAGCTTTCGTCCCGGCTGCCGGGCCGATACCGATAATTGTTTGGCGCTCTTCCATGATTTGAATATTATAAAGGCATTCTGTCCCAGGGCGGGCATAGCCGACATTCTCAAAATTGCCGGTCATGTATTTTTGCCGGTAAAGATAGTATGGCTTTAGTCCCATTTTGGCAACATATTGCCGGGCAACATCCAGCATGCGGGCCGTCTCGTTTTCATCAGGCAAGGGGATGTCGGCTAAGTTGGCTTTTAGTAGCGAACCACGCTTGATGGCCAAGGTATGCACCGTCAGATTATCAGGTGCAAGTGCGGCAATCTCCTTCATTGTCGCCGCCATGTCACCAGCATCTTCCCCTGGCAACCCGGCAATGATATCCATATTAATAACAGGGATTTCCGCCCGGCGAAATTTCTGGAATATATCTATTATATCCCGTACACTATGTTTTCGTCCAATATGATTTAACGTTTTTTCCTGCATCGACTGCGGATTGACACTGACACGCGTAACGCCATAGGCCCGCATGGCGGCAATTTTCGCATCAGTAACACTGTCTGGCCGCCCTGCCTCCACAGTAAACTCCCGCGTTGCGTCGCTCCAAAAAGCGGCCGTTACGAGCCGCAGCAGGCGGCTAAAATCTTCGTCAGCCAAACTAGTAGGCGTTCCGCCGCCGATATAGATGGTCTGCACCTTGCACCGGCAATGCTCTAGCAGCAGCGCCGCTTCCTCAATGTCCCGCGCGAGCGCGTGCAGAAAGGTCTCCACTGACTGCCGGTCATTGGGAAGAATATAGGCAGGAAAGGAACAGTAAAGACAACGGGAGGGACAATAAGGTATCCCGATATAAACGCTGACCAGCTTGGCCGCCTGCTTTGGCGCCAGCAGGAAAGGGCGCTGCCTTAGGGCAATATCAGTTACAAGCAAAGCTTTGTCGGGAGCAACAGCATAAGCGCGGGTCATCCGTCCCAATACCTCAGACGCCCCAAGACCCGCGTCAAACAAGCGATGCACAATTTTTGTCGGACGAACGCCGCGGAGAATACCCCACGGGCTCGGTTTGTAGCTGGTGATTTTTTCCATCAAGATCAAAACGTTTAGCTTCAACAGACGCTTGGCGGCCGCCGCCCGGTCTTCGTCGGCATATTCCGCTTCCGCCCGCCGTATCCGGCAGGCCAAAGCGCCATCTTCCCGCCAATAGAATAATTCGGTCAGAATGGCAAACCGAGGAACAAGTATTGTATGACTGCGCACCACGATTGTATCTGTAGCGAAACTGCCATCGCCCGGAATTAGCCTTTCCGGAAAAAAACCTCCGTTGTCCAGGCCAAAAAGCTGCATAATTTCATTAACGACCGGTACATCCTGGCCGTTGCCGGCTACCACAAACCGCTTAATAGTCATGGATCGTCACTTTCTTCCTGACACTCCCGGCAGTAACCATAAAACTTTACTTGATGATCGACGATTTTAAATCTACTCTTACGGGCGATAACTGCCTCCAGTGTTTCTAACAGATCATCCTCAAATTCCTTAACCTTGCCACAACTCAAACAGATTAGGTGATGGTGGTGATGCGGCGTGTTAGTCTCATTAATTTCGTAGCGACTGCGCCCGTCGCCAAAATCAAGTTTTTGCAGGATTTCAAGGTCGCTTAAGAGTTCGAGCGTGCGATAGACCGTCGCCAAGCCAATTTCCGGCGACTGCTTGCGCACAATGGTATACACGTCTTCGGCGCTTAGATGTTTATCCTGGTGATCAATGAACGCTTGGAGGATGATCTGGCGCTGCGGTGTCAGCTTATATTGGCGCTCGGAAAATCTTTGCCTTAATTCAGCCATATCTATCATTATGTATCACCTATCCTTCGCCGTAATACCAAAGATGCTTTAGAAGCACCCGTAGAATTGCCGCTACCGGTACGGCCAGCATCATCCCCATAATGCCGTACAGTTGGCCACCAATCAACAGACTGACCATGACAAACACCGGATGAAGATCAATGGTATGTCCCATGATCTTGGGCAAAATGATATGATTTTCCAGTTGCTGGGCCAAAAAATAAAAAATTATAACCTTCAAAGCCAACGCCGGCTCAGTGGCATAGGCGAGCAGTACCGCTGGAATGGCGCCGATGATAGGGCCAATGATGGGAATGAACTCGGTCAATCCGGCTAATAATCCCAAAACAAGGGGATAGTCGAGACCGAGCAAGTACATGCCACTAAAAACGATAAACCCCATAATGATACTAAGCAGTACCTGCCCGCGGACGTATTTACTTACAACGGTGCCCATTTCCTCAATAACGACCGTCGCCTTGCCCCGCATTCCGGCAGGAAAAAGATCTACGGCCATGCGCTTTAAGTCCCGCCAGTCTTTCAAAAAATAATAGGTCAAAACGGGAACGACAATCAGTTCGACTACTTGACTGGCAAAGCCTATGAAAGCATTTATCGCCCGCTGGGCCAGTTCAACGGAAAACGCAGCCGCCCGCGCCAGGCCTTCATCAATTAGCACCCGCACATTGTCGGGAACTTCGGCCATGTTGGCACGATATTCAATAGTACTGGTCAATGTCCGAATTTTGATAAGCAGCGCCGGCAAACTGTCCGCCAGTTTATCAGATTCCTGCGCAAACGGCAACAGGATATAAGTAGCCATAAGGCTCAGCAACAGGGCCGCAAGGAAAAACCCGAGCAATATGGCGACCGGACGAGAGCAGGCTTGTTTTTTCGGCCCCAAGGACAATGAACACAGCCAATTTACTACTGGATTTAAGACAAACGCCAAGATGGTTGCCAAGATTATGGGCAAATAAATGGCCGTTGCCTTACTCAGTAAATAAAGACCGGCAACAAGTACGCCAAACTTCACCCATCGCGCTGGGAACACCGCCGACACCTCGCCGCAAGACGTTACTGAATAAACGGATTATGCTGCCGTTCCCAACCGATAGTCGTTTCCGGGCCATGGCCGGGCAAAACGCGCACATTGTCGTCCAAAACCATGAGTTTTTCTTTAATACTGTGAATTAGCTGCCGGTAAGACCCACCGGGAAAATCCGTCCGGCCGATGGACTCGGCAAACAAAGTATCACCGCTAAACAGCACATCGCCACCCAGCAGACAGATACCGCCAGGAGTGTGCCCCGGTGTATGGATTACGGTTAACGCAATTTCTCCGATACGAATAATATCACCATCTTGAAGCAGACGGTCAGCGGGCTCGCATTTTATCCCACCGCCGATGAAGACCGAAAGGTTGCGGTGAATACTGGTGAGCATATCGGCATCTTCGCGATGAATGAAAATAGGCGCACAGGTAGCTTGCTTAATTTTGGCGTTTGCCTGGATATGGTCGGCGTGGCCATGGGTGTTAATAATACACTCTACTTTTAGGTTTTCGCCGTTTATCACGGCCAGAATTTCTTCCGCATTACCGCCGGGGTCAATCACGGCAGCGGCCCGTGTTTTTTCGCAATAAACAATGTAACAGTTAGTGCCGAGGCTACCAACTTCCAGTGCAATAATCTTCATAATTTTACACTCCTTCGTGTTAAAAAACTCGCTTGCTGTCAAGCAGCAAGGTTACCGGACCATGATTAGCCAAACGTACTATCATCTCCGCCTGGAATTGGCCGCAGGCTACCCGTAATCCCTGCTGCCGGCAGCAGACAATAAACATTTCATACAACCGGCGAGCGTTTTCCGGCGCCGCCGCGGCGTCAAAACTGGGCCGTCGGCCTTTACGACAGTCACCGTACAGCGTAAATTGCGATACTACCAATAACTCGCCGTTAATATCGCGAAGTGATAAATTCATTTTCCCCGCATTGTCTGGAAAAATGCGCAAATTAACAATTTTATCCGCTAGATAGCGGACGTCTTGCTCATCATCGTCCTCCCCAACACCGAGGAGAACGGTAAGTCCGCGGCCAATATTCGCTATTTCCTGATTGTCAACGATAACACTAGCCGCGTCAGTGCGTTGTACAACAGCTCGCATCAGATCCCTCCTGCCGAACTTGGTGTCGCCCGGTGAACACTAAACACGTCTTTTACCCGCCGCATTTTCGCCATGATGTGCTCCAACTGGGTCAAATCATGAATGTCAAGGCCTAAAGAGATGGTAGCCATTTTATTTTTATGAACCCTGGCATTGACGGCACTGACATTAGTCTTGGTTTCCGCCGCCACCATCATAATATCTGACAGCACACCCGGACGATCCATGGCTGTTACCTCAACCGTCACCCGGTAAATATCGGCCGCTTCAATATCCCATGCCACCTCAATCACCCGTTCATATTCCTCGGGATGGCTTAGGATATTAGTGCAGTCGGCACGGTGAACGGAAACACCGCGACCGCGGGTTACATAACCGACAATGGGGTCGCCGGGAATGGGGTTGCAGCAGCGGGCCAGACGAACCAAGACTCCGGCTTCGCCTTTTACGAGAATACCATGACTATTTTTGCTACGCGGCCGCTTGGGCTTAAGTTCGGTCAATAATCGGGATAGTGCCGGCGGTGTCGTGCTTTTAATTTCTTTTTTATGCGCTTCCAACAATTTGGTCATTACACTATGCAGCGTGACGCCGCCATAGCCTAAAGCACTTAATAGGTCTTCCTCATTGGCAAGATTCATTTTCTTGGCGATTTCGTTGAGCCGATCACCCTTTGTAAGTTCGCGCCAATCATAACCAAGCCGTTTGCTCTCTCGTTCAATCATTTCCCGGCCTTTGGCAATGTTTTCCTCGCGCTTTTCCTTCTTGAACCACTGCCTGATTTTATTGCGCGTTTCGGGCGAACCCACAATGTTCAGCCAATCCAGGCTGGGACCGCTAGAATGCTTTGAGGTGATAATTTCGACTATATCACCGTTGGCTAATTTATATTCCAAAGGCACAATCTTACCGTTGACGCGTGCTCCCACACAGCGATGTCCCACATCGGTATGAATGCGGTAAGCAAAATCAATTGGCACCGAACCGGCCGGCAAGTCAATGACATCGCCTTTCGGGGTAAAAACAAAGACCTCGTCGGCAAAAACGTCTAGTTTAAGGGCTTCCATAAATTCCCGCGGATCCCGCAGTTCTTGATGCCATTCCAAAAGCTGGCGCAGCCAAGACAACTTCTGCTCAAAATCGCGGTCAGTGCCTTTTCCGCCTTCCTTATAGCGCCAGTGTGCGGCAATGCCATACTCGGAGGTACGATGCATCTCCACAGTTCGAATTTGAATCTCCAGCGGCTGGCCCTGAAGCCCGATGACAGTAGTATGCAGCGATTGGTACATATTAGATTTAGGCATAGCAATATAATCTTTAAACCGCCCCGGTATGGGTTTCCAGAGCGTATGGACAATCCCCAGCGCGGCATAACAGTCTTTAATCGTATCAACGATGACCCGCACCGCCGACAAATCGTAAATCTCGCTCAGGTCTTTATTATCCTTTTGCATCTTTTTATAGATGCTGTAAAAGTGCTTGGGCCGCCCCTGAATTTCCGCCTTTATCCCCATCGCCGTCAGCCGCTCTGACAAAATCTTGATGGCTTCATTGATCAAGGCTTCCCGTTCCTGGCGCTTCTGTTTGACTTTCTCAACAAGTTCGTAGTATTTTTCCGGTTCGAGGAAGCGGAAAGCCAAATCTTCCAGTTCCCATTTTATACTGAAAATTCCCAGCCGGTTAGCAAGCGGCGCAAAAATTTCCAGAGTCTCCCTGGCTATTTCCTTTTGCTTTGCCGGCGGCATATATTTGAGCGTCCGCATGTTGTGCAGCCGGTCGGCAAGTTTAATAAGCACAACGCGAATGTCCTTGGCCATGGCCAAAAACATTTTGCGGTAACTCTCCAGCTGTTGCTCTTCTTTTGATTTATATTCCATCCGGCTAAGTTTAGTAACGCCATCGACCAGCATGGCAATTTCCTTGCCAAACTGTTTTTCTATCTCCTCCAGCGTAACCGGCGTATCTTCCACTACATCATGAAGCAAACCCGCACTGATAGTCAGCGCGTCAATCTGGAGATCGGCGAGAATTTTGGCCACACCGAGCGGGTGGGTAATATATTCCTCGCCGGAAACCCGGTACTGGCCGCGATGGGCCTCACCGGCGAAAGCATAGGCCTTTTGCACAAGTTCAATAGGCGCGTCCGGTTGATACGATTGTATCTGTTTTATGATTTCCTCAATATTTGCTTTGGCTTCCGAAACCATGGACACACCTCGCAAAAACCAAAATTACACTAGTAAACGGCCAGGGAAACGATACGATAATCCTTCAGCCGGTTGCGGCCGTTAAGATAAGATAACTCTATAAGAAAAGCAAGGCCGACAACTTTGCCGCCCAATTGTTCTACCATCCGGATCGTCGCCTCGGTAGTGCCGCCCGTAGCCAGCAAATCATCGACAATCAGCACACGCTGGCCTGGTATAATCGCATCGCGGTGAATTTCGAGCGCATCTTTTCCATATTCCAGAGTGTACTCGTAGCGCAGCGTTTCCGCCGGCAATTTGCCTGGCTTGCGAACCGGTACAAAGCCTGCTCCCAACCGATAGGCCACAGGCGCGCCGACGGCAAACCCGCGCGCTTCTGGCCCGACGACCAAATCAATCTGCTCTTCGGCATATGCAGCACAAAGTGCGTCAATAGCCTGGTGAAAAACCGCCCCGTCCTTGAGCAAAGTGGTAATATCCTTAAAACGAATACCTGGCTCGGGAAAATCGGGAATTATCCTGATGTTATCCTTAAAATTCATATACTTGCCTCCCTAATTGTAACTGGTATACAGCTAAATTATAAACTTTCATGATTTGTGGCTTGGTTTTCAGCTGCAGGTTTGTTGGGGTCAATTTGCTCGGTACCGCTATTTAACTTGGCTTTGAGTTCATTATTCTCAGTTTCCAGGTCGCTTAAACGCTGGGTGAGCAGGCTAATAGTGCGCTGCAGACGGAATTGGGCCAGTGTAGCCAGCGACACTATTACTAAGGCGCCAAACGTAGCCGCCCCCAGGATAATAATAACCAGTGACGTTTGAAAACTCCACATGAGAAACGTTACTGTTACCGGCAAAGAGTTTTGCACGGCAAATATCGCTACCAAGAGGGCAAAAACAAACGATAGAAATAAAAAACGCATGCTTACCACTCACATCTCTGGAAATTTACAATTTTATATTATTCTCGCCATAAACAGATAATCCTTTTATCAAAAAAGAAAAGTACCGGTTAGTACCAGCGCGGCCGGCATTCGCTCCACGCTGTTTGTACCAGTACCTGTTTTTCCAGTTCATCGAGGACGTAAATATTACCGCCGGCGGCCTGCGCCACCTGGGTAAGATAATCCCGGTGCGGCTTTAGACCGATACAGGTAAAACCGTAGCCATGGCTCTTGATACTGGCCGCCGCGGTGAGAGCGTCGGCCAGCGGGTCACCGGTAATATCTCCGACGGTTGGCACCCCATCGGTAATAAGAATAACAAGCGGATTTTTAGCCCGGGACTCTTTTAAATACTCAATGCCAACTTTGAGCCCCAATGCGAGCGGCGTTGAGCCAAAAGACTCGATATGGGCAAGACTACTCTCCGCCTGGGCGAAATCGCGGGTCAGCGGTACCTGAACCCGGGCCTGATTTTCCTGAAAGACGATGACGGCGACACGGTCAGACGTAGACAAAAGGAGATGCTTGGCAAGGAGCTTAGCAGCCCCAACCCGCTGGCCGCTCATGCTCGCGCTGGCGTCGATAATCAGACAAATATCGGTTTTGCTTTTTTTCTTCCGGATAAAATGATGAATGTCCTGGCTGCCAATAGTGAACGGGCCGCCCGGTCCGGCTGCGCATCGCTGTGCAGCCGCGATTACCGTTTCGGCAACCGCCAATTGACCTAGTGAGCCGCCGACTGTCCACCGCTTTGCATGCCGCTGCTCCTGTCCATGCATGGCTTGCATCCGCGCCTTAGACCGCCCCTGGTCGGGAGAACGGGGCTTGAGTAAACGGATGGCGCGCCGTAAGTGCGCCTCCAGGTCCGGTAAATGGCGGTCTAGATAGTCTTTAAACTCTCGCCCGTAGGGGGTAAGCGATATCCGTTTGCCATCAGCCGCGACAATGCCTAAGCCGGTTAGACGATCAAGCACCTGTTCGCTCTTGCCGTTGCGCTCAAGCTTACGGAGCATCTGCGTCCGGGTCGGGTTTTCTGCCAACTCTTGCAGTATTTCCCGCATTTCGCGAACCGAATCAAAATCTTCAGCCAGCTCGACGGTATCTTGCACATACTGCCGTTCTTTAACCGGCTGGGAAAGCTGCGTCGTATCTTTATCCCGGAGAAAAGAATCTGTTTGGTCGGCATAAGGGGATAAGTCACATTCGCCGCCATGTCCACCTCCCTGCTTGTGAACAATTCGCTCATTTTGCCTTAGTTCGAGTTGGCAGCCCAGGATAACGTGTTCTACTGCCGCTACCAAGTAGAATAGACAGGCGATGTGTTCGTTCGGGAGCATGACGGCAAGATGCACATGATTTTCGTGTGCGCGCCGGAGCGATAGTTTTTTGCCGAATTTTAGGCTGCCGGTGACTCTGCCGCCGCCGGTTCCGGTCTGGACATCAATCCAATCCGCCTTGACTACATTACCCGTTTTGTTAAAAAATACGGCATTATGAAGGGCAAAGTGAAAGTTATAAGCATTTACTGCCTCCTTGATTGCCGCTGCCACCTGCCGGTGGTCAACCAACCCGCACTGGTGAAAAATATCCAAATGGTAGACCTTCCCCCTATCACGCCGCCGGTAAAACATTTGGCCGGCGTCCAAATCCTGCAATACCTGTATTTCTTCCGGCATCGCCGGATTGAAAGTATGCAGCTTCTGGCTAACAACCGTGCTTTGACCGATCCGAGCCCCTTTATCAGCTCTAATCAGCGCGGCCAACCGTTCGGCCGGCCAAGCAATTTTGGCCAGAAACCGCGCGTCTTCCTGCCAGTTCCCTTCAGCCATGGGAAGATTTTTCCTCACCGGTTACGTACTGTTCCACGGCTAAACTGGTGAGCGGCACAGCAGGCTTAGGGGGCGCAGCAATAGGCGTCTCGGCAGGATTGGCAATTTGGGGCGAACGGCCGACGGTTGTGTGCTTGGGCGCCTTCTGTCCGAAGATGGTTTTTGACGGTGGCGGGGCCGAAGGCTCGGTCGTTTGGCCCTGTTTAGTACCGAATAACTTTTTAAGAGCCGACCACAAACCGGAGATTTGTCCCTTGCCCGCGTGACTTATTTTTTCGCTCTGGCTTTGCCCTGTTTCGGCGGCCGGCGTCACGGCAACGTTATGGCCGATGGTCAGTGGCCTGGGAGATGCGAGTGTTTCCAAATAGCGCAAAATATTAGTAATCGTGCTGTAATCGGTGCGATGGTTCAGTACCAGCGGTACTACCCGACTCACATCACTAATTTCGACAACCCGCCGGCCAGCCGACAACGCAGCCAACATCGCCGCAGTCTCGAGCGCTTCTACCGCCCGCAAACTTTCCAGGCTAAAATCGATATAAATCTTGGCCAAAATGTCGCGAATTGTGACGGGTACCGTCATACTGGCCAGGTCCCCGCACGCCAGCGGTTTACCTGCAGCGGTCTGACTCGACTCTCGCTGCTTACGGCAGTTTAAAATTGCTAAAACATCTTGATAACTGCCTGGCCGCCCCATCACAACAACGATATCAAAGCGATCGGCCAGCTGCTTGCGGATTTGGGCCAGTGCACCTGGTTCCTCGTCCGGGTTGGAAGCTGCCCAAACGGTAACATTGACCGGAAATTCACAGGACGGCAGACCTGTTTCTTCAAGCTGGATACGCCCCGGTTTAGTGCCCATTACGTCCAGCAGCACGTCGACAAGCTCGGGTGCGGTATCAGCCAACCGATTAATTTCATCAATAAAAATAATCCCACGGTGGGCCTGGGGAATGGTGCCGGGCAAAAACGCCGCCAACGGGGAAGCGCTATTCGTCAGTTTGGCCAGATCAATGCTGCCTACCACTGTGCCGATTTTAGCGGCATGAGAAATTTCGAGAAAAGGCCGGGGAACAGTTTCGGCGCCGAGTTTGGCAAGGGTTTCGGCAGATAAGCCGCGATGCTCTGGACAATGCGGTGCCGCCGGATCACAGTTGTATAGACAGTTTTTTACCCGTACAATAGGCGGCAAAAGTTCACGCGCCGCCCGCATGATGGTCGTCTTGCCGGTGCCGCGCAGTCCCTCGACGTGTATATGAAAAGGATGTCCGTTAACCAGAGCCGCTAACGACATTTCAACTGCCTGGAACAAGTTTTGGTTCCCACTGTGGCGCACTAACCGATGATAAAGCTGCATCAAAACCCCTCCCTTCTTTTTTCTTAGTGTGTCCATTCCTCGCCCTACAATACGATGCGGGCGTCCCTTTGGAACGCCCGCATTAAGCAATATTAAGCAATAATGTAAACGAAAATAAGAATTATCATGAGAATAGCGCAAATAAAACGCAAGGCTGCGGCAGCCACCAGGCGGACAAGCACCTTGGCCACGGTATTCCAGCGGGGCATAAATGTTTTACCGGCCACCAGCTCCCATAGAAAAATGCCAAAAATAGGACCAAAAATGGCATCGGCCGCGACAATTCCCGCGATATTGCCAACCGCGGCATTAGTACAAAACACCCTGGACAATCGGTCCTGCCGGGTGAGGTATACCCGCAGCCACCTACCGCCGACTTCGGCCGTAAGCATTAGCAAGCATAGCAGCAGGGTCAGCCATGGCCGAAAGGTTGAAAACTCGGTAGCGGCGCCATAGAGTACGGTAACGACAAAAATAATGACCGTGCCCGGAATTTTCGGCGATAGTGTTCCGACCAGCCCGCTTAGCATCAGCAAAAACAGTAAGATTATTCCAAGCGAATACCATAACCATTCCACGTCGTTCGGCCCTTTCCCTACTTCTTGCTTGGCCGCAAGGGCAACCGCACTAATCATTATGTTTTTTTCTGTTTGTTTTTATGTAAAAAATAGGCAATGTACAATATAAAGGTAGCCATGAACAGCCCGGTGACGCTCATGGTCAACAGTATGGAACGTAAACCGGCAAAGCTTATAAGCCAAATAAGGGTGGCGCCTAAAAATAGAGCGGGCCAAAAAGCAAGACCGGTAAGCACGGATATTTGACAGGCATTAACTTTCATTGCCGGTGCCATTGTATTCATGAGCACGCAGAACAAAACAACGTTAAACAACGCTCCGGCGGCAGACCCCAAAACATGATCGACTGCGCTGGCTAGCGCCAACGGCCCCTGTACACCGGTGGCCAAAACAATCTGCGCCATTAGCAAGGTAATTAGTCCCTCAATGAATTTGGCCAACACGGCTAAACCTATTGCCCGATAACCCTTTTTCGCCAGATGAACTCCTGCTTCGACCACCAATGCTGGCCGCATCCCTCCGGCGTTATAGCCAAGCAAAGCAAAAACCAATGGCCAGTCCACCGCTCCCAAAGAAACTTTCGCTCCTGGCAGTGACCATTCCAGTTGCGCTGAGGCGCAGGCGAGAAAAGGCACCAGCAGCAAAGCCATATAATTAGAGATTTTCAGTACCTCTTCACCATAGCCCGCGGCCAGCAGGGAAAAAGTGTAAAGACAAATACCAACGGCGACGCTATGCGGTAGCCCACTCATACTGTGCAGCACCCAGCCGGCAAAATAGCCGCCGGTTAGAGCGCTGGCGGGGACACAAATCGTCAGAATTATGCCGGCCAAAACTTTTTTCCCCGAACAGCCGAAAAGCCGCTTAACCACCACCATCAGTTCCAGCCCTGTTGTTACACCGATCCAGGCCGAAAGGCCGGCCACTGCCGTCCCGCAAATTAGATAAGCGACAAAGGTCGTGGCGATAATGCTTGGTCCCAAGTTGCCAGCCATATCGGGAACAACAGCTACATTATCGCCCGCAATATGAACAAGAGCTAACGATAACGCTGGTATCACAATCCACACGGTCTTCACCACCTGCTGCTATTATATTATTAATAGCCGCAAGCATTGGTGAATCAGAAGGCTGCTGAGCGCGCATCCACCGCGCCAGCAGCCCGAATAACGGCTATTTTTACTTTGCCCCCCGCGTTTTGAACTCGATACGGCGGCGTTCTTCTATCTCTTTCCAGGTCACCCAGATGGGACTGGCATTAAAGATCGAAGAATAAGCACCGCTGGTGATACCAATAATAAGGGCCAACGCAAAATTCTTTGTTGTCTCGCCGCCAAAGAAATACAAAGACAAGGCAGCGAACAGCACCGTCAGCACTGTGTAGATAGAACGGGTCATCGTCTGCCAAATGCTGCGGTTGACCAGCTCGGCAAGGCTTTCCGACTTGCGGTGCGTCTTAAGGTTTTCGCGGATACGGTCAAAAATGACTATAGTGTCATTGATGGAATAACCGATGATCGTGAGGATAGCCGCAACAAAAGAAGCGTCAACTTCTTTTTGCAAAAGAGAAAATACCCCAAGGACAACAAGCACGTCGTGCAAGAGCGCGATAATACCAGAAATGGCAAACTTAAATTCAAAGCGGTAAGTTATGTACAGTACCATCAGCACCGAGGCGGCGGCCACGGCCAGTACGGCTTGGCGGGTCAGTTCCGAGCCAATGACGGCGCCTACTTTTTCAATCCGCAGGATATCAAACTTGCCCAGTTTCTGCTCCAGGCCGCTCAGCACCGCACGCCGTTCTTCTTCGCCCAGCACCTGGGTGCGGATAAATACGTTGGGTGAAGCTTCGGTCTGCGCGGCAACCGTTGCCAATTGGATCGTACTATTTTCTAAGTGATAGTCCTTAAGAACATCGCGAACTTCGGCTACCGTCACCGGCCGAGCAAACTTCATGTCGAGCAGTGTCCCGCCGGTAAAGTCAATACCTAAATTAAATCCCTGTACAGCCATGGAAACTAGGCCCGGGATAATGACGAGCGCAGAGAGCGCAAACCACCAATACCGTTTACCGATAATATCGAACTTCATCACATCCGCCCCCTATGCTCCGAATATTTTGCCGCTCTTGACAACATTGGCGTTCATCAATGCTTTCAGCATGAAACGGGTAACGGTAATGGCGGTAAACATGCTGAGAACGATACCGAGGCCAAGCGTAATGGCAAAGCCTTTAATCGGCCCCGGTGCCCAGGAAAAACAGAACAACAGCGGCGAACAAGGTTGTCACGTTCGAGTCAAAAATCGTCATAAACGCCCGGTTAAAACCTGCGTCCATGGCGGCCCGGAGCGTTTTGCCGGCGCGCACTTCCTCTTTAAACCGCTCGAAAATCAAAACGTTGGCGTCAACCGCCATACCCATGGATAGAATAATGCCGGCAATGCCCGGCAGCGTAAGGGTGGCATTCAGCATTTTCAACGCAACCAGCAGAAGCAGTACATACAAAAGCAACGCAATATTGGCTACCAGACCCGACAGTCGGTAAAAGAGCAGCATAAACAACAGAATGGCAGCGATGCCGATGGCAAAGGCAACCTTGCTCTTTTCTTTCGAATCCTGCCCCAAAGTAGGTCCGACCGTTCGCGTCTCAACAATATCAACTTTTACGGGCAATGAGCCGGAGCGCAGTAAAATGGCCAACCGCTGCGCCTCTTCAATGGTGCGGTTGCCCGTTATTACCGCCTTGCCGCTGGGAATTGCTTCCTCAACAACCGGACTGGTCAGCACTTGCTTGTCAAGCAAAATAGTAATCCGTTTGCCAATGTTTTTCGCCGTCAAATCGGCAAATTTTCTGGCGCCTTCATCCGAAAACTCCAGGGCCACTAAATTGCGATTAGCCTGGTCAATCTGAGCTTGCGCATTTTTTAAATCCTTACCGGTCAAAACGGTAGCGCCGCTTTCATCCTGAAACTCCAAGAGCGCCGTTTTGCCTAACATCTCAATCGCCTTTTCCGGATCTTTTACACCGGGAAGTTCGACAATAATCCGGCGGTCGCCCTGGCGCTGGATAATCGGCTCTGTTAATCCCAGCTCGTTCACCCGCCGTTCGATAATTTTGACGACCCGTTGTACAGCGTCTTCGTCTACCTTTGCTTCCGGCGTATCGACCGCTTCAAGAACAACATGGGTGCCGCCCTGCAGGTCAAGACCTTGCTTGATCGATAAAGCGAGGGGTGAAATATAATAGCCGAAAATCCCGACGATTGCCAGCGCTGTTACCAAAAACTTGGCTAAATTTCCCCATCTCAACAGTTTCTCCCCCAATCTTTACATATACACGAGCATAATTATAACTGCCTTGCCGCCAAGTTGTCAATAATTGCCATTTTATCACATCTGGTGTCTACAACAATTGGTTACCGTTTATCCGCAGGCCAAAGCGACAGTTTAAAAATTCTGCCGCCCGCCGACACATAACCATTCGTCCTAAAAAGATTTCAAAATACTCCATTACCGGGCAGATTTTCGTATCAATCGTAACGGATAGCGTAATGGTTCGCTGCTCGCGGTTGACGGTGAGATCGCTGCTCTTGGCGGCATAATTCACTCGGTCATGGATTTCAAATTTCGCAAAATCTTTCTTGCTGACCCGGCTACAATGGACATCGGACTTATCGGCTAAAATGAGGGCTGATGCCACATGATTTACCGCGTTGCCCCGTTCTTCCTCGTGATTGCCGATAGCCGAAATGACCAAAGCAATCTCCTCCGGTTGCATACCAAGGCCGGAAAGGATATTATAGGCCATGATTGCGCCCGCTCCACCGTGGTTGAAACGATTAACAAGATTGGCGATATCATGCAAATATCCGGCGATAGCCGCCAGCTCACAGTCACGTGCGCTGTAGCCCAAATCCGCCAGCACTTTTCTGGCCCGCACTGAAACCAAGCCGGCATGACGCAGCCCATGCTCCGTATAGCCCATTTGACTAAGATATTCAGTGCTGCGAGTAAGATAAACATTTACGGCATGATTGGCTTTCAAGTCTGCGACGGTGATTGCTGACATTGCTGCTGCCTCCTGATATGTGATAATACCAGTTGAGCTACCTCTTCTTTTGTTAAGTTGTCCGTAGGGATGAACAAATCGGCATTGGCCCGCGCGTCCCTGAGCCGTTCACGCTGTACGGCCAGTCGTTCTTCCCCCCAGGGTACGCTGCGCCGGCGGCGGATAGTGTCCAAAGTAGCATCAAGCATTACCAAAATGTCCGGGTGCTTCTTCTGCCAAAGCTTTTTAATCCCCGAATGTTCCTGCGCTACGTTGTAAGCCTCAATCCCCAGGCTTCTTAGTCTATTAACCAAGGTAGTCTTTCCTGAAGCGCAGACACCGACAACAACAACTCGCATGCCATCACCACACTAGCAGGGAAAGCTGACGCTAATCCTGCGGATTTTATGGTGGTTTTCCGCTTCACAGATGCCCATGACAATTACCGTCATATCATCGCCGGCCCGGTTGTCATCCAGTTCCAAGGCATATTCCAAAATACTCTCGGCAATGAAGACGGCATCACGTGGTTCATTTTTTTCCAAAAGCCGCAGGAGAAAGTTAAAGTCGAAAACACGTCCGCGTTTGCGGCCGGCGGCCTGAATCCCATCGGAATAAGATATTAAAATCATGCCCACTTCCAGTGGCATTTCATGCATCAGCGGCTTCATCCGTTTATGTACGCCAATAGGGCTGACTTCTTGATCGAATACCTCAATGCCGTACAGGCTCTTCACCAGGACGGGGCAGTTTGAGTTTCGGGAAAAAAGGATTGTTTGGGTATCTAAATCACTGCTTAAAATGGTAAGGGTAGATGACACCTTGCCGTCCTTCATGGCATAGAGATAGTCGTGCACAGCCCGTGCCACCGCGCCGTCGCGAGCGCCTTCGGCGATAAGTGATGCCGCCTTGTTGACAACTAACGAACTGGTATTTTTTGCCGCCCGGCCACTTCCTTGCCCGTCGGCCAGAATCACCGAAATGCCGCCCCGCGGTCGTTCGGCTATCTCTACGCTATCACCGCACTCACTTACCGCATATTTATTTGTTTTAGCAATGCCGATTTTTACTTCCATGCTTCTCTCCACCGTATAGAAAGGCAAAATGTAAACCTACATTTTGCCTTTGCCGCAACGGAATATTCCTTCTTCTGTCAGCAGATAGTTCATTGAAATGTCGTGGGTGGCGGCGGGTACTGCGTCAGCAACCTGAAACGACCAAGCCATGCCGACAAACAGCGCCTGCAGCGCCCGCGTCAGAAACCGGTCGTAATAGCCTGCTCCCATTCCAAGCCGGTTGCCCTCGCGGTCGAAGGCCACCCCCGGAACAAATACCAAGTCAATCCTGGCGGGATCGATATTCTTCGCGCAGGCCGGATCGGGCATTCTAAGGCCTAGCCGCCCTGTAACCAAATCATCCAGGCCGCTTATTACCGCAGCCTCCATAATGCCGTACTGCTGGCCCAAGACAGGTACACATACTGTTTTGTCAGTCTTCAACGCATCAATAATAATGGCATCGGTCTGGGGCTCATCGGCCATAGCTAAATACAGCATGATTGTCCGGGCCGCCCGGTAGAGCGGCCAATTCAGGAGATGACTATGGATTTTGCGGCTTTGTTCGTCGACCCACTGCGGCGCCAAACGGCGCCGCTGCGCTAACATATGCTGCCGTAATGCAGCTTTCCGGTTATTTATTATTTCCATTTTTCTGCGGATTTTGGTGGTGGCTTACGGCAGTACGTGCGATCTCAATCTCCACCTTATCGGCTACCTTCAGGGTAACCACTTTATCGTTAATGGCGGTAATAGTACCGTAGATACCGCCGATGGTAACAATACGATCCCCTTTTTTAAGGGCGTTCAGCATCTCGGTACGTTTCTTTTGTTCTTTTTGCTGCGGCCGGTATAACAGGAAGTAGAAAATGACCCCCATGAGAACGATTGGCCACGATGCCTGAATGAATTGAAGAATTTCCGGAGAAAATTCTGGCATGTAATCACCTCCCATATTATTCGCCAATATATTCCACGCTTTCTGACAAAACTCCTTTAATGAAGTTGATATTGCGCGCGAAACTCCTGGCGAAAAGCTAAAAACCGGTCTTCGAGAATTGCCTTGCGCATGTTGCGCATGAAGTTAAGGAGAAAATGCAGGTTATGAATGGTAGTAAGGCGCAGGCCAAAAATTTCTTCCGCCTTTAGCAGATGACGAATATAGGCCCGCGAAAAGTTGCGGCAGGTATAGCATTCGCAGTCCGGGTCGATCGGCCGAAAATCACGGGCATATTCGGCATTTTTCACGACCAGTTTGCCCCGGCTGGTCATAACCGTGCCGTTCCGGGCAACGCGGGTAGGAAAAACACAATCAAACATATCAATACCGTACATGACGCCCTCAACCAGACAATCAGGCGTCCCAACCCCCATAAGGTAGCGGGGCTTGTTGGCCGGCAGCAGCGGGACAGTATACTCAAGTATTTCGTACATGAGCGGTTTCGGTTCGCCGACGCTGAGGCCCCCGACGGCATAACCGGGAAAATCCATGGCAACAAGGTCGCGGGCGCTCATGGCGCGCAAGTCTTTGTACATGCCGCCCTGGACGATGCCAAATAACGCTTGGTCCTTGCGCGTATGGGCCTTTTTACAACGCTCGGCCCAGCGCGTGGTCCGCTCGGTAGACGCCTTGGCATAATCGTATTCGGCCGGATACGGTACACACTCGTCAAAGGCCATAATAATATCGGCGCCTAGCGCCATTTGGATTTCCGTAGCCTTTTCCGGCGACAGAAAATGTTTGGAGCCATCGATATGCGAACGGAAGGCCACGCCTTCTTCGGTAATCTTGCGCAGCGGACCAAGGCTGAAAACCTGAAAGCCGCCACTATCTGTAAGGATGCCGCGATCCCAGTGCATAAAGCCGTGAAGCCCGCCCGCCTCGGCCACCAGTTCATGGCCGGGGCGCAAATATAAGTGATAAGTGTTGCTTAAAATAATGCCAGCGCCCATAGCTTTGAGTTCGTCCGGCGACATGGCTTTAACGGTGGCCTGGGTGCCGACAGGCATAAAGATGGGAGTCTCAAAAACGCCGTGAGGAGTATAGAGCCTGCCGGCTCGCGCTCCGGTCTTGCTGCATTGTTTAATCAGTTCAAACGTAATGGCCAAAGGCGCACCTCCCTAACTTATAAGATAAGCATTGCGTCCCCAAAGCTGAAAAACCGGTATTTCTCGCGCACCGCAACATGATAGGCATTCATAATATTTTCCCGCCCCGCCAGAGCGCTGACCAACATGAGCAGAGTCGACTGAGGCAGATGAAAATTGGTAACGAGCGCATCGACAATTTTGAAGCGGTAGCCAGGATAAATGAAAATATCGGTCCAGCCACTGCCACTTTCCACAAACCCACCGGCGCCTACCGTTTCCAGCGTGCGGACCGCCGTAGTGCCGACAGCAATGATGCGTCCGCCCGCTTGTTTGGTTTGGTTAATTAAAGCGGCGGTTTCCGGCGATACCGAGTAATACTCGCGGTGCATGGTATGCTGGGTAATATTACTGACCGTGACGGGACGAAAAGTTCCCAAACCGACATGGAGCGTAATGAAGGCCAGGTTAATCCCCTTTGCCTTGATGCGGTCGAGCAGCTCAGGCGTGAAGTGAAGCCCGGCAGTAGGGGCCGCCGCCGAACCGCGCTCCTTGGCATAAACAGTCTGATAGCGGTCTTTGTCCGCTAAGCGGGTTTTAATATATGGCGGCAAAGGCGTTTCCCCCAGCCGGTCCAAAATATCCTCAAAAACCCCGGAGTAATTAAAGCGGACAATACGGCCGCCATAATCGGTAGACGCCAATATCTCGCAGGAAAGTTCGTCGCCAAAAACTACCTGGGTACCGGGCCGGGCACGTTTACCCGGTTTAACCAGCGTTTCCCATTCATCACTCGTTAGCCGGTTCAGCAAAAAAACTTCAATTTTTCCACCCGTACCGGCTTTGGCACCAATTAGTCGGGCAGGGATGACCTTAGTATTATTAAAAACCAGGGTATCCCCTGGCTGTAAGTAATCAGGCAAATTATAAAACCGGCGATGTTCGATGTTCCCCGTTCGCCGGTCCAGCACCAATAGCCGCGAATGGTCGCGCGGCTCACAGGGCTGTTGGGCAATTAGTTCTTCAGGCAAATAATAGTCAAAATCAGTGACAAGCATTCTTGGCTCCTCAGTATATCTTGTTAATATCCACACCTTGGTAATAGTGTTTCAATATCTCTTTAAAATATGCGGTATCGCCCGGAGGCGCCGTTTCGGCCATCGCTTTCGCCCCCCACTGGGAGAGACCTACGCCATGACCCCAGCCATAGCCTGTAATAACAAGTTTTTCATCAGGGCGGCCGGTCAAACGGCGGATGTTGGGTTTATCGCTAAACCACCCCTGTTCTTGGCGCGGCGGCAGATTGATTTCTATCTGCTTTTTGCCGTGATCGCCGTAGCTATCCGTTATTTCTACCTCAAAGACTTTCGGAACAGGCACAACGACGGCTAAATCAAACAGGGTGCTATTCAGCCCCAAAAGACTGCGCAGTTTCGCCCCTGTTAGCTGTATTGTGCCCTGGTCGCCAATAAAGCGGATGGTTTTGACCCGGCCGGATACACCTCGGTCGGGCGCGGTAACGGGTTGCGCCGTTAGCCGGGAAAGCTCAATTGCTTGCAGCCGCCCGATCCCATAGCCGGACTGGCGAAGAAGCTCTTCCAGTTCCGTAACCGCTACCTGCTTCTCCCATTTGAAATGGGGGGCGGCCTGGTCAAAATCAGGTACTCCCCGCAAATACGGCCGGTATGTTCCCCATACGTTCTCGCTGTTTTCCGTATAACCGCCGCCACTACTATGAAAGTAAGCCGGTATAAGCTGTCCGCGGTACTGAATAACCATTCCCCGCGTCTCATCCACCGCTTGTATAGCGCGGGGCACTTCACTGTCCCGTCCTCCGTAAACCTGACAATCCGTAGTAGCACAGACATCAAAGCCATCGTCGGCATGCTTGCCCAAGTTATACAAAGCATACGTCCGGGCGGCAACCGCCTGGGCCTTTACCGCTTCAATCGCCCAGTCCGGCGAAATTTCCCGGGCGATAATACCATATAAATATTGTTCTACCGGCAAAGTATTGACGACCGTCAACCCTGTTTCGCCGCGGGTGGGATGAACCTCGATGTCCCCCCGGTAGCGCCGTTTATTGACCTCAATATATTGTTCACCTTTGCCTTTGAGAACGACGCCGATGCTCCTGGTTTCCAGCGGCTTGCCGTTGAGCGCGATGATACCGTTTTTGTAGGCAAGACTGACTCTTTCCCCGGCCTGATAAGCGCCCAAAACCTGGCCGTTCGTGCGGTCAACGATCGCAAAAGGACTAGTGGCCGAGAGGAGAACATTAGGTTGATTGGTCCAGATACCTACCCTGATAAGTGGCTCCGCCGTTCGCGCTGACTGGGCCGAAACCTGAGCACCAGCCGCGGCGGAAACAAGAAAACATAGTAGCGTCGTTAGATAAATAATACGTCTAAACATGATCTCCTCTACCTAACGTCTTGTAAATAAATTTAAAATAATGGTCAATACAATGCTGAGTACGATCGACGTCACTATCGGAAAATGGAAGCTGAAGTTTTCTTTTTGGATGTGGATGTCTCCCGGCAGCCGGCCCAAGTTGATGAATTTAGCGCCAAAATGCCAGACCGCTCCGATAACAACAAGTACCAGACCAATCAGCATAATCGTTTTGCCAAAAGAATCCGTACCATCGGGCAGCATACACATCACTCCTTTCATCGTTGACTAATCGCAAGCCGCTTTTTTACCACAGCTTTTCCTGTTCTTCTTTTTTTAATGGTATTCCTAAATGATGGTAGGCCGCCGGCGTAGCCACCCGCCCGCGGGGTGTCCGTTGAATAAAACCCAGTTGAAGTAAGAAGGGTTCGTAAACATCTTCTACCGTATCAGTTTCCTCACTGATGGCTGCCGCCAATGTATCCAGCCCTACCGGGCCACCGTTAAACTTTTCGATAATAATGCGGAGCAAGGTGCGGTCCGTCCGGTCAAGACCGCACTGGTCAACGTCGAGACGGGCCAGTGCTTCATCAGCGAGAGCGGCCGTAATCACTCCGTCGCCTGTTACCTGGGCAAAATCGCGCACCCGTTTAAGCAGGCGATTGGCTACCCGGGGCGTCCCCCGCGACCGCCGGGCAATTTCTTCCGCCCCTTGGGCATCGATGGCAATATTTAATATATCTGCCGCCCGTTTGACAATACACACGAGCTGTTTTACATCGTAATATTCCAAACGGCAAATAACGCCAAACCGGTCGCGCAGCGGCGACGCGAGCGCCCCCGCCCGGGTTGTAGCTCCAACCAACGTGAACCGGGGTAAGTCGAGACGAATGGACCGGGCACTGGGACCTTTGCCGATAATAATATCCAGCGCATAATCTTCCATGGCGGAATAAAGAATTTCTTCCACGCTGCGGGGCAGGCGATGAATCTCGTCGATAAACAGGACATCCTTTTCGCCCAGGTTGGTTAAGAGCGCCGCCAAGTCACCGGGCCGTTCAATCGCCGGTCCCGAAGTAATCCGCAAGTTTACCCCCAACTCATTGGCAATAATACTGGCCAAAGTAGTCTTGCCAAGCCCGGGTGGACCATAAAGCAGTACATGGTCCAATGCCTCGCCGCGGGTCATGGCCGCTTGAATAAATACCGTGAGATTATGTTTTATCTGGTCTTGTCCGATATACTCCGCCAGCCGCCGCGGACGCAGGCTGTACTGCCAGTCGTCTGCATCCTGCTTGCCGCCGGCGATAATACGTTCCTCCATTGCGATCCTATGACCTCCTGGTAAATTCCCGTAGAACTAGTCTGATAAGTTCCTCTACTGATTGTGCTTCGTGCCGCACCTTTTTCAGAACCGGGGCAACTTCTGCGTGACTATAGCCAAGAGCCAACATGGCCTGTAATGCTTCATCGGCCTGGTCTATTGCCGAAGCCGAACCGGTCGCCGCCAGGCCGGCATCCCCGCCGGTCTCTCCGCTCGTACCTACCTTGTCTTTGAGTTCCAAGATAATGCGTTCGGCCGTCTTCTTGCCGATGCCCGGAATTTTCGTAAGCAGGCTGACGTTTTTTTGGCTGACGGCCAGACGAAATCCTTCCGGACTTACCGCTGAAAGGATATTCAAAGCAGCTTTCGGCCCAATCCCCGAAACGTCCATCAATAGTAAAAATAACTCATATTCATCCTGAGTATGGAAGCCATAAAGAAGGAGGGCATCTTCCCGTACATGCAAGTATGTAAATAAAGCGGCCTGCGCGCCGGCCACAAGCCGTTGGCGGCCCGACGCCGGTACGAAAACCCGGTAGCCCACGCCGTTAACATCCAAAATGCAGTGATCGACGCCGAGATGGACCACCGTTCCACGCAAGTAGCCAATCATCTGCCAGGCACCGCCATTCTGTCGGCGCCTGCCGCATGCAAAGAGCAAATGGCAACCGCCAATGCATCAGCAGCGTCATCAGGATGAGGTTTCTCCGAAAGGTTAAGTAGGCGCTGCGTCATGTACATAACCTGTTCTTTGGTAGCCCGACCGTAGCCCACAACGGATTGTTTTACCTGCAGCGGCGTACATTCCAGCACTTTGATGTTATTGAGGGCTGCCGCTAGCAGCACAACTCCCCGTGCCTGCCCAACCGTCATAGCCGTAGTAACATTCTTGTTGAAGAACAGCTGTTCCACACCTATGATATCCGGTCGTTGCCGTTTTATCAAGCTATCCAGGTCCTGAAAAATTATTTTTAGCCGCTCGGTTGAGCTCAACTTGGGACTGGTTTCCACCGCACCCCAGTCCACGGCGTGCAACGTGCTGCCGCGCAGTTCTACAAACCCGTACCCGCAAATAGCGGTCCCAGGATCGATTCCTAAAGCCAACATGCGTAAGCCTCCTTGTGTTTAAAACATTCGACAACAACCGCCGGTATTCCTTTACCCGGTGGCTCCGAAGCGACCGGAAAAAGAAAAAGAAGTCAACAAAGAAAAAGGAGGCTTCTTTGCCTCCGTTAACGCGACTGCATGCCTTCGAGGGTCCGTAATAGCTCCTCCCGCGAGTGGACAACTATCCCACGTTTTAACTCATCCAAATCTTCTTGAACCAGTTTAGATACCGGGATTTTCGTTACTTCCTTGAGCAATGCTTTCGGACCGGGTTTACCATAAAACACGGCCACATAGCCGTCTTTAATGCCTATAAACATGTTATTGGCGTGCTCGCGGCAATAACTATCCACTTTTAGCGACATTTCCACTTCCAAATTATCGAACTTATGGATGGTCCAGCCTGAATAAACTTTCTGGAACTGTTGATAGTTCAAACCTATAAGGTTGTCAGCCGGTTTCGTGCGGAAAACCTCTTCGTCATTGCATTTGGTATAAATGAGTTTTTGCACTAAATCAGTATTTGGGGTAATCTTGATTTTCGCGTCCTGTTTCGCTACTTCCGTTTCTTTGGGGATCAGCGGCGGCTCGTGCCCTCGTGGCTGCGAACTAATAAAATAGTAGGCGACAAGACATCCGCACAGAATAATACCGACCGCAAATAGCGCCCGTTTTTTGGTAATTTTAGGCAAAGGCAACATGGATAACACTCCTTATTCCTACGTTGCTTTAATTATTGCCAGATTAGCCAAAAAACATACAAAAAAGCAGGCCATTCGGCCTGCCTACTAGGCTAGCATTTCATCCGGTATATCGAAATTAGCATAAACGTTCTGAACATCGTCATGTTCTTCCAATGCATCCATAAGCTTCATCATCTTTGCGGCATCATCGCCGGAAAGAGCTACCGTGGTATCGGGGAGCATCGTTATTTCGGCGGTCGCAGTGGCAATATTATGTGCTTGTAATGCTTGCTGCACCGCTTCAAAATCTTCGGGAGCGGTAATAATTTCGTATTGCCCGTCTTCACTCCGGAAATCTTCGGCGCCTGCCTCCAGTACCAGCATCATCATGTCCTCTTCACTGACTTTTGCTTCGCTGGCGTTTACGACAAAAAAGCCCTTCTTCTTGAACATCCAGGATACGCAGCCTGTTTCGCCAAGGTTACCGCCATATTTGGCAAACAGGTGGCGAATATCGGCAGCAGTACGGTTGCGGTTGTCGGTCATGATATCGAGCATGACGGCTACGCCGCCGGGGCCGTAACCTTCATAGGTCATTTCCTCATAATTGCCGCCTTCCTGGGCGCCTAAGCCTTTTTGGATGGCGCGCTGAATGTTTTCTTTCGGTATATTATTCTCTTTTGCCTTTTGCAAAGCCAGCTTAAGTCGCATATTCCCCGCCGGGTCGGCCCCGCCCATACGGACAGCAACCGTAATTTCACGCGACAGCTTGGTGGTGATTTTACCGCGCAGTGCGTCCATTTTGCCTTTTCTGTGCTTTATATTCGCCCATTTTGAGTGTCCTGCCATAATGTCCCCCTCTCCGACATTCTAAATCAGGCAATATTGTAGCATATCAAGGCTCGTTTCGCAAAAGAGAAAACAGCTTTGCCGCCTTAATGTCCGTGATGCCAAATAGGTCCTTTTTCGATAACCTTAACTGCTTCCTGGTTTTCCGGCGACGTTGTAACCGCCGCGGTGGCTGCGTAATTCTCGACCAGTTTGGTGGTAACCCGAAAATCAGTGAGCGTCCCGGGACCGCCGACACAACCGCCCGTGCAGGCCATTCCTTCGAAAAGATTGGCATCAATTTTACCATCGCGAATTTGGATAAGGGCTGCCTTGCAGTTGCCAAGCCCTTCACAGCGATGGGGTTTAATATTAACATCGGGCGCCAGATGGGCGGCTGCATCGACAACTGCCTGGGCAACACCACCGGCCCGCGCAAAAATATTGCCATCGCGCGACGCGGTAGTCTGATACTCGGAGTCGGCCACTTCAGTTACATTGATGCCAGCGCCCACCAGCATCGCCGCCAGCTCCTCAAAAGTCAAAACGTAATCGATGACGCCGGCATAGCGCGCTGCCTCGACCTTCTTGGCAATACACGGCCCAATGAATACCACAATGGCTTCGGGGTCGTCAACTTTAATGCTTTTACCGGTAGCAATCATCGGTGAAACAGTAGAAGAAACTTTATCCCTCAGCTCCGGCAAATGCTTTTCGACCATTCCCACGAAGGCAGGGCAACAGGAAGTGGTCATAAAGGAACGTTCGCCGGGAACAGTGGCGGCAAACTCCTTCGTCTCTTCCACGGTGACAATGTCAGCGCCAAAGGAAACTTCCTGCACATCGTAAAAACCAAGCTGCTTAAGGGCATTAATTACTTGTCCTGGTCTGACCTTCAGACCGAATTGGCCAATAAAAGAAGGAGCAATAATTGCGTAAACCTTTTTGTGGTGCTTGAGATCCTGAATTAACTGGACAATCACCGAGCGGTCGCCGATAGCGCCGAAAGGACAAGCGATTTTGCAGGCGCCACATTGTACACATTTATCGTAATTGATTACAGCCCGACGGTCGGCGCCGGCGACGACCGCCTTCAAGTCGCAGGCCCGTTCACAAGGCCGGCTAACCTCAATGATCGCGCCGTAAGGGCAGGATCTTTTGCAGAGGCCACATTCCACGCACCGGTTCTTATCAATAAAGGCCCGGTTTTGCACTACCGCAATCGCCTTTTTGGGACAGCTGTTGATGCAGTGGTGGGCAACACAGTTGCGGCAGGCATCGGTGACGATAAACTTGTCAATAGGACACCGGTCACATGCCTCAGGCAACACATTAACAAAAGGCATGTCAGCAATTTTGCCTTCTAATGCGTTTTGCGCCGCGACCTTAAGATCGGTGTTAATAGGCTGACTCAGAGCCAGATTGATCCGGTCTTTCAAGACAGCCCGCTCTTTATGCACGCAGCAGCGATAACGGGGACCTTCCTCCGTTACCACTGTGTGTAGGATATCCTCGACGTGATCTTGCAGTTTACCTTCAAAGGCTAACCGCGCAATCTCAGACAAAACTTTACGGCGAATTTTCACAACTTCCGTTACCTGCGACATATTTTCTCCCTCCTAAAACAATTACCCCAGTTTGTCCTGAATAATAGTGAGCAGGCGTTCAGGCGTCATACCAGCCAACACCACACCATCAATTCTCACGTTTGGCCCTTTGCCGCAGGTTTTGAGACAAGTTACGCCCCGGAGTTCAATGTGGGAACGCTGTTCGCAAGGCAGCTCCTCAACGGCCCGGATTAAGTCCTGAGCACCCAATAGATAGCAAGAAGTACCGACACAAATCTCAATGACGATATTGTTCACACTGTCCCCTCCCTTAATCAAAACCATTCAATACTAACTTGCTTGCCCATTGACTCCAGTACTGACTGCAACTTGGACAAAACCTGTGCTTTGATATTAATATAGGCCGGGAAATTGGGATTTTGGTGCGCTGGATTAATAGCGCCGCCGGCAAAGATATCTATTTTATCACATGACAGCAGCAGCTTCGCCAGCCGGGTCGCTCCATCCTGCCCGTTATGGGCCAACGCCGCCGGATTTTTTAGTTTTTCCACCGCGGCATTAAGCGTCAATACCCCCTCGGTCACAAGGTCAATACCCTCAATACGCCCCGTTGGGGGAATTGCCGGGTCATGATAATCCAGGGCGACAATAAGGGGCTTGCCGGTCAGGCGACTGACAATATTGGCTGTTGTGCCTCCAGCGATAATTTTTTTGCCGGGCTGGCTTAAAAAGCGTTTTACTACTTTTTCGTCACTCCGGGGATCGGCCGGCGGTCCTGTTAGGAGCGTGGCGTGCACCGGCTGACGGATTTTTACCGCCACCACGGTCGAGTCATCGCCGGGATGGCCGGCATAATAGCCTTCACAACAAGCCATAATTTTCCGGCTGATATTTTCAGCCGTCATGGCCACACTATCGCCAACAAGCTCGCTGGCTATTCCCTGCCATCCCCACCCCAGTTTCAAAAGACCGCCAATACCGGCATGGATTACCCCGTCACTTACTCCAACTATTATATCATTTTCCTGCAAATAAAGTTGACCTTCTTTTATGACCTTGCCGCCGACAATTTTTTCCGTGGTAGGAAAAGGAACTACCTTGCCGGCGCGGAGCAAAAACGTAGACGGGCAGTCAAATTCCACGATGGTTGTTAAGCCATCAGCAGCAACCTTGATGATATGGAGAGTTGAATAAGCAATTTTCCGTTGGCGGCAAACCGGTAAAGTCTTGGCAATGGTATCGACAACATCTTCGAGCGGAATACCTCTTTTAAGCATAGAAGAGGCTATTTTCGTCGTAAGGGTGGCGAGAATGTTCGCCTTTACACCGCTACCCAGCCCATCCGAAAGAACGATAATAGTATCTGTTGGGGTGCGTAATACTTCAACTTTATCGCCACATAATTCTTCTCCTGTTTTGGACAATTGCGCAACACCGACTTCGGCATGCAGCGGGTACATCACTTGGCCCCCTTGCCTTTTAGCAACCAGATAAGTTCTAACAAAGCCGACTTGGTTTCGGCTGTCGTTTCGCCGAGCAGACCGGCTATTTCCTGAGCAACTTGCATCTGTTTGTTAATAATATCTGTCGCCTTTTCGACCGTCTCCAGCTTAACCTGTTCCAATTCTTTGGCCCGTTTCTCCTGCTCGGTTATATCGGAAATTATAAGGATGGCTAAGCCTTCGTCCGGCAACGGAATAATCATCTGTTCGGTAATAAGGCCGTATAAAGGAAGTTCCACCCGGTGTCTGGGCACTTTTACGCCTGAATTAATTGCCCTGATAATTTCCGCGCAATCCATAATTTCCGTCAGGCTGGCACCACGGACCCAATCCTGGCGCTTTTGCAACATTTGCTCGGCTGCCGGATTAAATTCTTGAATAATTAACTTATCATTTACGACAATAATGGCGTTCAACGAATTATCAACAATCATGTTGGCAAAAGACTCGGCTCGGGACCGCATGTAGGGTACACACATGTCAATTTCCGCCATGCCCTGGTATACGGCAATCGCTTTCTCGCGACACGAATTATAACCACAAGCGCCGCAATTTTTTTCGTCGGCCGGCGTCAACTTGCCAATCTGACTCAATATTTCCCGGATTTCCTGTTCTGATGGCTGCCCCAGCTGGACTGGTTTGGCCTGATGAACTTTTTTAAAATCGAGATCCGGTGGCGTTGTTAGTGGCTTTTGCCCACCCTGGACGGCAAAAGAAATAACTTTTGCGCGGCGAGCCGGCAAACATAATCCCGATACCATAGCTGGACCATTGATGCAGCCGCCGGTACAGGCTAATGCTTCCACGAACTTAGGCGCAAACTGCCCTTTAATTATCCCGTCAAAGACCTGTATACAGTTTTCGATGCCATCCACGGCAACAATCTCGGCATCAACGGCGCTAGTATGCCCACAGGTTTTGAGAATGCCGCCGGCAATAGGAAAATAACGGCCGCTGCTTGCCATGTTAGTCTGGAAACGACAGGGCGTATTGTGGTTCGCTTGCTGCTTTAGCCAGGTATTAAGCTGTTGAAAAGTAATAACCGCATCAATCGCGCTGTTAGCCTCTGCCAGCTCAGCAAACTTGGCAATGCAAGGACCAGCAAAAACAACAAAAGCGTTATTCCCATACCGTTTTTTGAGGATGCGCCCATGGGCCTGCATCGGCGAAACAACGGGGGCCAGATTACCAACCAGTTCAGGGTAATACCTTTCAACAAGTCTAACCACCACGGGACAACAGGCGGAAATAACCGGTTTGTCGGCGGTGGTTATCAGTGAGCTGTATATTTGCGAAACAACTTCTGCCCCTACAGCCGTTTCTTCAATGACCGTAAAGCCCAAACTACGAACGGCAGCGAAAAATTGTTCCGGCGAAAAAGCCGGAAACGCCCCCACAAAGGATGGCGCCAAACTCATAACAACCAGCCGTCCCTGCGCCAAAGCATCCTGAATTACGGGAATTTGCGAAATAACTTGCTTGGCTTGCTGCGGGCACTCTACCACGCATTTGCCGCACAAGATACATTTATCATCTACCAGTCTGGCCTGGCCCCTTCTAATGCCAATGGCTTTTATGGGACAAACCCGGACGCAGCGGTGACAATCCTTGCAGTTGGCTTGTAGTGTAGTAAGCACTTTCATATATGTCACCTAAGTCACCGCCCCAATATTTTTTCCATAAAAATATCGTACACCTTATCCTTAGTAACATTAGTAATAACCTCGTCATCAATCTTGATGACTACTCCTTCGGTGCACTTTCCCTGACAAAAGCTACCTTCCAGGTCGACATTGCTTTGTACTTGGTACTTATCAATTAGGGCGTTAAAAGCGCTTAGCACTCCGTGGGCACCGCGAAGATGGCAGGCACTCCCAATACAAATTGATAATTTGACCACACTATCGCCCCCAGCAAGGATAAAGTGAAAACTTTCACTCACTCTCTCTTTATTTATTGTACCGGATAACTAATCTATCAGCAATAACTTTCTTAAAAAACATGAAGCATTTCTAATTCAGTTTTTTAAAAAATTAAAACAAGCCATACCCGACGTGGCATGGCTTGTTTCCAAAATTGGCTCCCCGGGCAGGACTCGAACCTGCGACCGATCGGTTAACAGCCGATTGCTCTACCGACTGAGCTACCGAGGAATATACCGGCGTCTACCTATCCTCCCAGGCCGTCTCCAGCCAAGTACTTTCGGCGTTTACGGGCTTAACTTCTGTGTTCGGTATGGGAACAGGTGGATCCCCGTAGCTATCGACACCGGATATTTATTTTGGGAAAGTAATAAGTGGTAATCGGAAAGTGGTGGTTACTTTCCCTCAAAACTGCACAGAAGATTTTCACGCATTTTCGTATTTTGCCCTTTTTAGGTCAAGCCCTCGGCCGATTAGTACCAGTCCGCTCAAGCGGTTGCCCGCCTTACACTCCTGGCCTATCTACCTTGTCTTCTGCAAGGGGCCTTACCAACTTCCGTTGTGAGAGACCTCATCTTAAGGCCGGTTTCACGCTTAGATGCTTTCAGCGTTTATCCGTTCCGGACGTAGCTACCCAGCTGTACACCTGGCGGTATAACTGGTACACCATTGGTCCGTCCACTCCGGTCCTCTCGTACTAGGAGCAGCTCCTCTCAAGTCTCTTGCGCCCGCGATGGATAGGGACCGAACTGTCTCACGACGTTCTGAACCCAGCTCACGTACCACTTTAATGGGCGAACAGCCCAACCCTTGGGACCTACTTCAGCCCCAGGATGTGATGAGCCGACATCGAGGTGCCAAACCTCCCCGTCGATATGGACTCTTGGGGGAGATTAGCCTGTTATCCCCAGGGTAGCTTTTATCCGTTGAGCGATGGCCCTTCCACTCGGTACCACCGGATCACTAAGCCCGACTTTCGTCCCTGCTCGACCTGTCCGTCTCGCAGTCAAGCTCCCTTCTGCCTTTACACTCTCCGCGCGATTTCCATCCGCGCTGAGGGAACCTTTGGGCGCCTCCGTTACTCTTTCGGAGGCGACCGCCCCAGTCAAACTGCCCGCCTGACACTGTCCTGAGGTTCGTTACTCCTCCAGTTAGAACTCCAGTAAACCAAGGGTGGTATCCCAACGTCGACTCCACACGAGCTTGCGCCCATGCTTCTCTGTCTCCCACCTATCCTGTACATGCTTTACCAAAATCCAATGTCAGGTTGCAGTAAAGCTCCATGGGGTCTTTCTGTCCAGTCGCGGGTAACCTGCATCTTCACAGGTATTTCAATTTCACCGGGTCCCTCGTTGAGACAGTGCCCAAGTCGTTACACCTTTCGTGCGGGTCGGAACTTACCCGACAAGGAATTTCGCTACCTTAGGACCGTTATAGTTACGGCCGCCGTTCACCGGGGCTTCGGTCGTGAGCTTCGGAGTTTCCTCCTAACCCCCTTCCTTAACCTTCCGGCACTGGGCAGGTGTCAGCACCTATACGTCAGCTTTCGCTTTAGCAGGCACCTGTGTTTGTGGTAAACAGTCGCTTGGGCCTCTCCTCTGCGACCCACTCCCGCTCCGGCCGCTTCCTGCCTTCACGGGCTTGGGCTCCCCTTCTCCCGAAGTTACGGGGACATTTTGCCGAGTTCCTTAACGAGGGTTCTCCCGCGCACCTTAGGATCCTCTCCCCGCCTACCTGTGTCGGTTTCCGGTACGGGCGCCCTCCGTCTCGCTAGAAGCTTTTCTCGGCAGTCTGGCCCAGGCAACTTCGCCAAGGGTCTCCCCTCAGCTCCCCTTCACCTCTCAGGCTCTCGCAGTGCGGATTTGCCTGCACTGCACCCTACCGGCTTAGACGCGACTTTCCATCCTCGCGCTTGCCTTACCTCCTGCGTCACTCCTTCGCTCAAACGACTTCGGGCGGTACGGGAATGTTTACCCGTTGTCCATCGCCTACGCTTATCCGCCTCGGCTTAGGTCCCGACTTACCCTGAGTCGACGATCGTTGCTCAGGAACCCTTAGGCTTTCGGTGGACAGGATTCTCACCTGTCTTTTCGCTACTCATACCGGCATTCTCACTTCTTACCAGTCCAGCTCCCCTTCCAGAAAACCTTCTACCCGGTAAGAACGCTCCCCTACCCTTTCTCGACAGCCGACTTTCGACTTTCGACCTTCGCTTTCTCAACAACTTGTATGAATCTCGCAAGCTGCCTTGCTATGTGGTCATATGTTTCTTTAAGCATTTCATG
>NZ_AAWL01000021.1 GCF_000169155.1 Thermosinus carboxydivorans Nor1 | reverse complement strand
TTCGCCGTTCGCCGTTTATATCGCTTACCACTGATGACAATTTTATGTTGCAGCCTTCCAAGAATTTTTGCAGCCGTTGGATTTCACGGGCGCGTTCTTGAATTTTAGAGGTGCGTAATCTTGTGATTTCCCGCATTTCCCGTTGCCTGCGCTCGGGAATGAAGCTTGGTTTTAGTAGTCCATGGCGAAGAAGCGAAGCTATCCACTCGGCATCTTTAACATCGGTTTTTCGTCCAGGTACGTTTTTAATGTGCTGAGCATTGACTATTATCGCTTTTATTCCTTCGGCTTCCAGAACGTTGATAACCGGCTTCCAGTAAACACCGGTGCTTTCCATTGCTACGATTTCAACCTCATGTTTTTTTAACCAATCGGCAAGTTTGTGCAACTGTTCTGACGTAGTGCCGAAACTGTTGCGCCGCATTTTTTCGCCTACCAGGGCACAGGCTTCAATTTTGCGTTTGTGAATGTCTAACCCGCAACACCGCTCATAAACTACCTGGACATTGTTACTCATTCTAATTCTCCTTCTGCGGCCTTATTTTGCGACTGGTGCAATCATCTCTAGGGATGTATTCTACCCTGCGTACTCTCCAATAGGAGGTGACAGTTAGTGATGCACCGAATGATTGAGGACAATCTTTGCGTCAGGCTCGAAGCGCTAGTACGCGACGTCCTTTGGTCGCCCAGCCGCAAGCTAAATATTCGCCGCAGACTATCCGTTTTCATGCTTTGTGGTGCCAATTATTGGCATGAATATCTTTGCGGTTTTAAATTTGTTTAAAGGATTTTTTCCGCCTAAATGCGAAATAATTAACCAAACACGTATTTGCAGGACGAAAGTAAGGAGACGCAGGTGGAAAAGCTGACCGGAATTGTCGAGAATATAACTTTTCATAGCGCCGACACCGGGTTTGTCGTGTTTAAGCTGCGCCCCGACGGCGCAAATGCCGCGATAACGGCGGTCGGCACGCTGTTTGCCCCGCTACTCGGCGAACAGGTCGAGCTTACCGGCCAGTGGGTGGAGCATGCCAAATTCGGGCGGCAGTTCAAAGTTGACGGCTGCCGGCGGATTGCCCCGTCGACGCTGCAGGGGATTGAACGGTTCCTTGGCTCCGGCGCGGTCAAAGGGGTCGGCCCGGCCATGGCGGCGCGGCTGGTCAAGCATTTTGGCGAACGGACGCTGGAAATCATCGAGCACTACCCGCACCGGCTGGTGGAAGTGGAGGGCATCGGCACCAAGAAGGCGGAGATGATCCATAACTCCTATGTTTCTCAGGCGGAGCTGCGGGAAATCATGCTGTTTCTGGAAACGCACGGCGTATCAGGCGTCTACGCGGCCCGCATTTACGCCCATTACGGTGCGGCGGCGCTGGACGTGCTGCGGGACAACCCCTACCGCCTGGCGCTGGAAGTGGACGGCATCGGCTTCCGCACCGCCGACCATATTGCTATGGCGCTGGGCATTGCTACCAATCACCCCGGGCGGTTGACGGCCGGCATTCATTTTGCCCTGCTGCAGACGGCCCAGGCGGGCCACTGCTGTGTGCCCGAGGAGTTGTTGGTGCAGGAGACGGCCAAACTACTGCAGGTCGACCAGTATGAGGCGGCCATGACCCTTGACCGGCTGCTGAAAGAAAACCGCCTTTGCGTCGAAGATTACCATGGCCTGCGGCTGATTTATCCCGAGTATCTGTATTACGCCGAAAAACGGGTGGCTGAGCGGCTACTCAGGCTGAAGGCCAAGGCCAAGCCGGTGCGGACGGCCGATTACGCGGCGGCGGCTGCCGCCTGGGAACAGGGGGCGGGCCTTGAGCTGGCAGCGGCGCAGAAGGAAGCACTGGTGTCCGCTTTGGCGTACGGGGTGCTGGTGCTGACCGGCGGACCGGGTACCGGCAAAACGACGACGGTGCGCGGTATTTTGGCCGTGCTAGAGGATGCGGGACTCAAGATCGTGCTGGCGGCGCCCACCGGCCGGGCGGCCAAGCGCCTGAGCGAGACGACGGGGCGGGAAGCCCAGACCGTGCACCGCCTGCTGGAGGCGGGCGGTGGGGAGGACGGCGCGCCGTATTTCGCCCGCAACGAGGATAATCCGCTCGACGCCGATGTCGTCATTGTCGACGAGGTGTCGATGATGGATATTGTACTCATGAACCACTTGCTGCGGGCTATTCCGGACGGCTGCCGGCTGGTGCTGGTTGGCGACGTGGATCAGCTGCCCGCGGTCGGTCCCGGGTCGGTTCTCAAGGACGTCATCCGCTGCGGCCGGCTGCCGGTAGTGCGGCTGACCGAGGTCTTCCGGCAGGCGGGCGAGAGCATCATCGTCCATAACGCCCACCGCATCAACCGCGGCCTGGTGCCCGACTGTCGTAAAGATGCGAATTTTCAGTTTCGCGAAATCGCCGGCGACGAAGCCGTGGCCGAGGCGATTGTCCGCCTGTGCCGCGAGGAACTGCCGGCCGCGGGCTATGACGTGCTGCGCGACGTGCAGGTGCTGTCGCCCATGCACCGTCTGGTGTGCGGCGTGGAAAACCTCAACCGGCTGCTGCAGGGGGCGCTCAACCCGCCGGATCCGGCCAAGGGCTGGATCCAGGCCGTCAACCAGACGCTGCGTGAAGGCGACAAAGTCATGCAGATCCGCAATAACTATACCAAAGGTGTCTTCAACGGCGACATCGGCTTTATTGCCGCCATCGACGACGGCGTGGTCATCGTCCGCTATCCCGACGGCCCGGTGATGTATGAGCGGGGAGAGTTGGACGAACTGCAGCTGGCCTACGCCATGAGCGTGCACAAAAGCCAGGGCAGCGAGTACCCGGTCGTGATTCTGCCTTTAGTGCCCGGTCACCGCATCATGCTTCAACGCAACCTCCTGTATACGGCCGTCACGCGAGCTAAGGAGCGGGTGATTCTCCTGGGCTCGAAAGCAGCCCTCAACACGGCCCTGGCCAATGACCGCACCCGGCGGCGCTATTCGCTGCTGGCCGAGCGGCTGCGGGGGGAAAGCCTATGCTGAACGCTTGGCGGCGGGCGCTGCTTGATCTTATCTACCCGCCCAAGTGCCCGGCCTGCCGCGCCGGAGTAACCGAGCATGGCGCGTGGTGTCAGCCCTGCCTGGCGGCGGTGGCCGGGGCGCGGCTGATCAATGTGGCCGAGCACCGCTTAAAATATCTCGACGCGTGTTATGCCGCCTGCGACTATGCGGCGGGGGTGCAGAAAATTATCCGCCGCCTCAAGTTTCAGCGGGCCGAACGCTACGCCCGGCACCTCGCCTGGTTGGTGGCGAGAAGCGGCGCGGGCGAGTACAGCCGGGGCAGTCAGGCGGTAGTGCCGGTGCCGCTTGATGCGGCGCGGCAGAAAGAGCGGGGGTTTAACCAGACCGAGCTGATTTTCCGCGAGTGGGCGGCCAATCAAGGCCTGGTGTGGCTCGACGTGCTGGTGCGCTGCCGTCCCACGGCGCCCCAGTGGCGGCTAACTGTGTCCGAGCGGCGGCAAAATATAAAAGGCGCGTTTTATGTTACGCGCCCGGAATTGGTAGCGGGAAAAACTCTGTTATTGGTTGACGATATTTTTACCACCGGCGTGACGATGGAGGAGTGCGCTCGGGTGCTGAAAGCCGCCGGCGCCAAGCGTGTGGCCGGCCTGGCCGTCGCCAGCGGCGCCGTTTGATTATTTTAACCGGTTGTAACCACAAAGATAATCATGCCAATAAATTGGCACCACAAACAATGAAAACATTGAAGTCTAACCACGGAGGACACAGAGCGCGTGATATCCATCACGCGTAGAATATATATAAATCAAATTCCTCCGCGTCCGCTGTGGTTAATAAATGTTATCCCAACGCGTCGATAAAGGCTTTGACCACCTCGGGGTCGAAGGCCATGCCAGAATGGCTTAAGAGCTCCCGGACCGCTTCGTCCTTGGTTTTTACCCAGTTCTGCGTGCACGGATTGATATAGCGGTCATAGTGGTTGACGACGGCGATGATGCGCGCCCCGAGCGGGATGTTTACGCCTTTGAGCCGCTTCGGGTAGCCTTTGCCGTCCCACCGCTCATGGTGATAGCGGATATAGGGGATCAGCTCCTGACAGGCAGCAATGTTTTCCAGCATATAGCTGCCGGCGTTGCAGTGATTTTTATATACACTCATTTCCCGCGTCGTCACATACGGCATTTTCGCCAAAATGGCGTTAGGCACGGTAAGGTGCCCAATATCGTGCAGCAGGGCCGCCAGGCGGATACGCTCAATTTCCTCGCGGGGCAGGCGCATTTTCGCGGCCACGCTGACAGCGTAATTGGCCACTTGGTGACTGTGGAGAAACAGTTTGGCGTTCTTCAGTTCGATAAGATGGAGCAGATTGGCGATCACGCTATGGACTGTTTCCCCATCGCTTGTATAGACGTCAGGAGCTTGCATCAATGTAAGCATATACAAAGTAGACTGCCTTTCGTCTTAGAGTTAAGCAATAGTTTATTCACCTATGGTTCGGCATAATCCTGCAAGGACAACAAAAAAAATTGGCCGTTTCCCGGGAAATAAGTCGAACGTCCTAGTGGCCGGACGGGCGTCTTTTGGGGTATAATAAAGTATATAAAACTATAAACCGCGAAGATATTCATGCCAATAAATTGGCACCACAAAATATGAAAACATTGAAGTTTAACCACGGAGGACACAGAGCGCGTGATATCCATCACGCGAAGAATATAATATAATTTAAATTCCTCCGCGTCCTCTGCGGTTCCTTATATTCCCTATTTTGTAATTACTGGCTTTCATGGTAGGACGCAAAGAACGCGAAGTAACGCGAAGACTTTAGTTTGGCGCGACGGATGTCGCGCCCGTAACCCTTTGTGTTCTTTGCGTACTTTGTGGTTATATAAATTTATATAAATCGGGTGGGGTGGAGATGGCGCTGAAGCATTGTCCCGATTGCGGCAAGTTGTTTGTCGATAATCCGGCGGGGATTTGTCCGGAGTGTTACCGGAAGCAAGAAGAAGACGAGCTAAAAGTGGCCGATTATTTGCGCGAAGTCAAGCGGGCGTCGCTGGAGGAGATCCATCAGGCGACTGGCGTGAAACATAAAATTATCATGCGAATGATCAAAGCCGGGCGGATTATTATCGGGGCCGAGGTGTCATACCCGTGCGAGGTGTGCGGCGAGCCCATCACCAGGGGGCGGGTGTGTGCCAAGTGCAGCCGAAATATTCTGGAACAATTGCCGCCGGAAAAGAAGGAAGAGCCCGCAGCGGGTCAGGACCGGTCGCGCATGTATACCAAGGATATCTTCAAACGCGAGTAGTAGCAATCAGGCGAAAAAAGCCGTCAGAAACTGCTAAACACAGAAAAAGCGCAATAATCGTTGAATGGCGGGGATTAATGTCCTCGCCGTTTTTATCGATACTAATTATAGGACTAATAGGAACCAAGATGTGCGTGTCAATACATTGGCATCACAAACCACGAAAACCATGTTTAACCACGGAGGACACAGAGGCGGATATTCATCGCGCTAAGGTTTTTAAATAAAATTTTTTCTCCGCGTCCTCTGCGGTTAAATAAAGGTAATGCTCAAACCGAGCGGGGTGAAATAAATGATAATCTCCAATACGCAAGTGCAAAATATTCTCAAGGTTTACGGCGAGCAGACCAAAGTGGGCAAGAATGCCAAACCGCCGAGCGCCGGCCCTGTCCAGCGGACGGACGAAGTGGTTTTGTCGGCCCAGGCCCAGGAGTTCAGCCAAATCTTGCAGGCGCTCAAGAATATGCCCGAGGTGCGCGAGGATAAGGTTAAGGAACTGGCCGACCGCATCGCTACCGGCAATTATCATGTGGACGCGAAGGAGATTGCGGACAAGATGCTCGGCCGGATTGTAGCTGACCGCTTGCGCTAAAGGGGAATGGGACGATGTGGGACGAGCTTATTGCCGTATTGGGTGAGATGGTGGCGCTGTACCAGGCCCTGGTGCGCTTGGCGGAAGAGAAGCGCGCCGTGCTGGTGGCCGGTAATGCGCCGGCGTTGGAGGCCATCACCCGGCAGGAAGAGTTGCTCATAATTCAGGCCGGCAAACTGGACGCGCAGCGCGAGAAGCTGATTGGCCGCATTGCCGCCGCTCATGGCCTGTCACCACAGGACATCACGCTGGCCAAGGTCGGCGAACTGGCCGACGGCCAGGCCGCCGACCGGATTGCCGCGCTCGGCGGCGAACTGCGCGCTGCTCTGGAGAAACTGGCGCCGCTCAATGAGCTCAATACGCAGCTTATTGAGCAGGCTCTAAAAATTATCCAATATAACATCAACGTCCTGACGCAGGCCTCGGCCGGGCCCACTTACGGACCGCCCCAGGGCGCTGGGCAGCCGGCGGCGCGTAGGACGCTTTTGGACACTAAAGTATAATGGGAGAGTCGACGACACATGCGTTCTACTTTCAGCGGCTTAAACGCGTTAACCCGCGGCATTTACGCCAACCAAATCGCTCTTGATACGGTTGGCCACAATATCAGCAACGCCAATACCGAGGGCTATTCCCGCCAGCTGGCGTCGATTGTTTCCACGCGGCCGGAGACGCTGTACGGCGAGTACGGCCCTATGCAGCTGGGCACCGGCGCGGCCGTCGAGGCCGTCACCCGGGCCAGGGACAGCTTTATCGACCGCCAGTTCTGGCAAGAAAACTCGTCGCTTGGCTATGGGGAAACGGCGACGGAAATTCTAAGCAAAATCGAGGGCGTTTTTCGCGAACCGTCGGAATACGGCCTGCAGACGGTGCTGAATAATTTTTGGCAGGCCTGGCAGACGCTGTCCACCAACGCCTCAGACGATGGCGCCCGCGCCGCCTTGCAGCAGCGCGGGGTGGAGCTGGTGAACGCCATTGGCCATGCTGCCCAACAGCTTAAGGACATGGTGGCCGATATCAACTCGGTTGTTGAGATTAAGGTCAACAAGGTCAACCAGATTACGTCGGAAATTTTATCGCTCAACAAGCAGATCGCCCTGATTGAAACCGGCGGCCGTGACCATGCCAATGACCTGCGCGACCGGCGCGACCTTTTGGTCGACCAGCTGTCGACGCTGGTGGGCGTGACGGTGACCGAGGACAAGTACGGCAACTATATCGTACGCACTGGCAATGTGCTCTTGGTGGACGGCAATACCCGCAATGAGCTCGGCGTTGTTTCCCAAAAAGATAGCGACTATGGCTATGAGGTCTATAATGTCGTTTACGGCGGGACGGTGCCATCCGGCAGCCGCTTTATGCAGGGCGGCACGGCCGTTGTTTTCCCTGAAGGCAATAAGGGAGAGATCAAGGGCCTCCTGGCGATGCGCGATGCAACCGGCGTGAAAGGCTACCTTGACAAGCTGGCGACCATGAGCCAGTTCTTTCTGACGGATTTTAACAGTCTGCACCGGGACGGCTATGGGCTAGCCGACACTGCTACCGGCAATGACTTTTTCGTCACCGGCGGCGCGAGCCCTGCGACCAAGGCCGAGTATTTGCAGGCCTTTACTTCTTCGACTATCGTCGATACCGCCCTGATCGCCGCCCGCTCGGACGTTGCCATGGGAGTGGCCAGCGGCGACCATGCCGTTGCCTTGAGCAACCTACTCAAGACCGTAACAAGTCCGACCCTGGACAACGCCACGCTGGATAGCTACTACAACGCGTTCATCGGCAAACTGGGCGTTCAGTCCCAGGACGCGAAGCGGCTGGCGGAAAATCAGAAGACGCTGGTAAGCCAGATCCGCAACTGGCGCGAGTCGGTGGCCGGGGTCAACATGGACGAGGAAATGACCAATATGATTCGCTACCAGCAAGGCTACAACGCGGCCGCCCGGGTAGTTACCGCCATTGACGAGATGTTGGATAAATTGATCAACGGCACCGGTGTAGTCGGCCGGTAGGAGGTGACAGCCTATGCGGATAACTAATAACATTATTAGCTATAATTTTCTCAATAGCCTTAACAAGGCCTTGGAGCGGCAGAACGAGATCCAGGAACAGCTGGCTGACGGCAAGGCTATCCACCGGCCGTCCGACGACCCTATCAAGACCATCCGCAGCCTGCGGTTTAATACCAATCTGGCCATGAACGAACAGTTCACGCAGAATGTCAAAGACGCCTTGTCCTGGTTGGAGACGACCGACGGCGCTTTGTCCGACTTAAGCTCGATCGTCATCCGGGCCAAGGAACTGACAATCGAGGCGGTGGGGCCCAATCCGACCGAGGCGTTTGCCGCTATTGCCCAGGAAATAAACGGCCTGATCGACCATGCCGTGCAAGTCGCCAACACTAAGATCGGCGACCGCTATATTTTCGCCGGGCAAAAAGACAAGACCACGCCGTTTGAGCGGCGGATGGTCGACCCTGACCCGAGCGTGACTGGCGACGAGTTTGAAGCGGTGGTGTACAGCGGCGATATTAACGCGATTTCGATGCGCATTTATCCCGGCGCTATCAATCCGCAGCAGGATTCGGTCAATGTGACAGGCGCGGACGTGTTCGGCCTTACGTCGGTAAAGGAAAATGGCCAGACGATTTATATCGCCAAGGCTTTCGACCAGCTCTTAAAGATTAAGGCTGAACTGGAAAAGCCTAACCCGGACGTTCAGTGGCTGTCGAACCAGGGTATGGCCTGGATTGACGAGATCCACACTCGTATCCTCAATGCCCAGACGAAAATCGGTACCCGCATGTCGATGTACGAAATGGCCCAGAATATGCTGGAGCAGGATAACACAACTATTACCGGCGACATCTCGGCCAACGAGGACCTCGATATGCCCAAGGCGATTATTGACTTTAAGACCAGCGAGAACGTCTACCGCTCGGCGTTAGCCGTCGGCGCCCGCATCATGCCCGCGTCGCTGGTGGATTTTTTGAAGTAGGGAAAGTGCTATTATAACGATTATGGTTATATTATGTTAACCGCGGAGGACGCGGAGGGGATATTTTTTAACTTTAGCGCGATGTATATCGCGCCTCTGTGTCCTCCGTGGTTGAAAAATAGTTTTCATGCTTTGTGATGCCAATTTATTGGCATGATTATCTCTATGGTTAAACGCTAATGGAGGCATATATTATGCCTTGGTGGTGGTAGGCTTTGCTTTACTTAAATATTCGCACTCAAACGGCGCGGCTGGAGTTTGCCAGCTATGCGGCCGCGCTTAATCTTAAGACCACGCCGGCCAGCTTGGAGTTGGCGACCGAGCCGGCCCGGGTCGAAATTCGCCAGCCTAAGGGCGAGCTGTATATCGACCAGTCGCCGTGCCGCGCCTCGCGGGGGATCTATGGCCCGAGCGAGTTTGCGCGCGTCAATGCCGAACAGGGGCGCCGTACCGCCTTGGAAACGGTCGGCCGCATCGCGGAAGAAGGTGACCGGATGGCGGCCATCGAGAGCGGCGAAGACGCCATCGTCAACATGGCCATCGAGAGTAATTACCCCCCGCCGCCCGACATCACCTGGGCTTGGGTCGACCCGCCAATTATCCGCTATACCGCCCGCCCGGCCGAGATCGACGTACAGCGCGGCCGGGTGAACGCTGAGTTTGTGCCCGGCAAGGTGGAAGGCGAGTACACCCCGGGCAAGGTTGACGTCCGCATCGCTCGCTACCCGAGCATTAAGATGTGGGTCACGGAAAATAAATATGATGTGTATGTCTAGCGGCATTTGGGCTGGTTTCCCGAATGCCGTTTTTGCCAGGGTTTGCAATGTGGTATAATGGGTATGAGGTATGAGGTATGAGGATTGGAACCACGGAGGACGCGCAGATAAAATAAAGCCCCAAGTGCGATGTATATCGCACTCTCCGTGCTCTCTGCGGTTTAATAACGGTTTTTATGCTTTTGTGGTGCCAATTTATTGGCATGATATCTCCGTGGTTAGACTTCAATGCTTTCATGGTTTTGTAGTCACACTTATGTCTTGGTAGGAAACGGCGAATTTGATGGGAGGGTGGGTATGGAAAAAGATATAACCGCCACAACCGGCGAGCTGGTTGAAACGATCGCCCGGTATTTTGCCGCGGTGCCGCAAGTGACGACCGTCTATTTGTTTGGCTCGCGTGCCAGCGGCCGGGCGCGGGTGGGTAGCGACGTCGACATCGCCGTGCTGTTTGTGCCCGGCTTGCCGGAGCTGGAACGGTTTGACGCCAAATTGACGTTTGCCGTCGACTTAAGCCGGTTAACGCACCTGGAATTTGACGTTGTGGATCTAAATAGCGCGCCGCCGCTCCTTAAATACGCCGTGCGCCAAAACAACATCCTGGTTGTCAACAAGGACGACGCCTACCGCGTGGCATTTGAAGTAAAATCACGGCGCGAGTATTTTGACCTTAAACCGCGGTTAGATGCCCGAGCCAAGGCCATCTTGGCCAGGTACTAGGAGAGTGATAAAGCTGTGGTTGATGCAAACGTAATTACGGCTAAGTTACTGCTGCTTGAGGAATATTACCGTGATTTAACGGAAATACGGGACAATCCGGATAATACACTGGATAAACTGAAAAGTGACAAATGGCTTAGGCGGTCGGTCGAGCGGACGCTGCAGCTGGCGGTCGAGTGCGCGCTCGATATTGGCAGCCATATTATTAGTAGCGAGCACTGGCGGGAACCGGCCGACAACAAAGACATTTTTGCCGTGCTGGCGGAAAACGGAGTAGTGACGCCGGAAAAGCTGCCCACCCTGCAAAAAATGGCCCAGTTCCGCAATGTATTGGTGCATGACTATGCCCGGCTCGACCCGGCGATTTTATACACTATTGTCCATAAGAATTTAGCGGACATTGAATATATTATTACAGCTGTTAAGGCTAGGTATGTTGATAAAGTATGAGGTATGAGGTATGGAACCGCGGAGGACGCGGAGGGGATATTTTTTAAACTTTAGCGCGATGAATATCGCGCCTCTGTGTCCTCCGTGGTTAAACTTCAATGCTTTCATGGTTCTCTACTGTTAACCAAAACAATGAAAGGAGCGCGTGCGCGTGCTGATTAAAAGTACCCGCTTCGGCGAACTAAACGTCCCGGACGAACAGATCATTGCCTTTCCCCAGGGGCTGCCCGGCTTTCCCGGCGAAAAGGTTTTCGCCCTGCTGCCGCATCAGCCGGACAGTCCGTTTGCTTTTCTGCAGTCGGCGGCCGACCCGGATTTGACTTTTCTGGTGGTCGAGCCGTTCGCGTTTTTCCCCGACTATCAGTTTGAGCTCGATGATAATGCGGCCGCGGCGCTCAAGCTGGCGGCTGACAACCCGCCGCTGGTGCTCAGCATTGTCACCGTGCGTACTACCTTAAACGACGCCACGGCCAATCTGCTCGCGCCGGTGGTCATCAACCGCCGCGACCGGCTGGGTGCCCAGGTGGTCCTCGAGAAGGTCGGCTATACCACCCGCCACCGGCTGTTTGCCGACAAGGCGGCCGCCCAAGGGGGTAAATAGCCATGCTGGCCCTAACTAGAAAGTGCGGCGAGCGCATCGTTATCGGCGATAACATCACCGTCACCGTCGTTGACGTCAAGGGCGACAGCGTGCGCCTCGCCATCGACGCCCCGCGCGACGTGAAAGTGTGGCGCGGCGAACTTTACGACGCCATCGCCGCCGAAAACAAAGCCGCCGCCGTCCCGGTGGATTTGAAAGTTGAGTTTAACCGATAATTACCTCGCCATCGGATTCGCTGGTTTTAACGCTGATAGTGACGAGGGGCAAGGAGAAACGATGTTTTCAACAGTGGAACACGCGGAGGAAATCAAATTTGATCATTGCTTTCTGTGCGAAAGTTATTAAAATATATAGTAAAATATATAGTAAAAAGATCCGTAAAATATTACGGAAGGAGGCGGTATTATGGTATCTGTGACGGAAAAACCTGCTTTCTGCCTGGACCAAATTGTTTCATCAACCGAGGCGGCTAAAAGATTTGGCCAGCTGCGTCAAAAAGCAAAACTTTTCCCGATGGTTATCGTTGATAAAAATAAACTTGACACAGTTGTTATGAGCTATGATCAATATGAAAAAATGTACAAGCGTCTTGCCGAACTTGAAGCACAAGAAGAAGCACGACTGCTTGGCGAAAGAATGGCTGATATTGAACGTGATCCGGACGCCAATAGCATTTCTTGGCGTACGATCAAACGGACACAGCTATGAGCCAACCAAGGTTTGAGGTTCGCTTGCATAAAGATGCTGCCAGAGAATATGAACAGTTAGATAATTCGGTCGTTGCTATTGTTGACAGGGCGCTGGCTAAACTTGAGCAACGGGCTGATGAAATAGGTAAACCACTTGGTAACAAATACGCTAGTAAACTTGCCGGATGCAAAGAATTCAAGCTCCGGGATGCCGGTATACGTATAATTTTTTTTATTGCTGACAATACTGTACAGGTTCTACGTATTGTATATGTTCTTAGTATCGGAAAACGCGAGGATGGCATTGTCTTTAAAACGGCAGCCAAACGACTAACGGCGGTTAAACAACAACTTAATGCGGATAAAAGCAAGAAACGTTAATCTTTAGGCGCCCAGGTCGTGCTCGAGAAGGTCGGCTACACCACCCGCCACCGGCTGTTTGCCGACAAGGCGGCTCTGTGCGTCTCGCCATCGCCGCCGAAAACAAAGCCGCCGCCGTCCCGGCGGCGCTGGATTTTGCTTTTAACCGCGGAGGACGCGGAGGCGGGGAGAACGGATAGAACCGCGAAGGTCGCAAAAAATTACCGTATGTTACATTGTTGTTAGGCGTGTTAGAAGATATAATAATATTAAACATAGTAAGCAATTATAGAAAGCAGGTGAATTCCATGGCAACAAGTTCATTTGAAAGGCCGCTTGTTATTAAGGATAGGCGGGCGCTGGCAATTATGGCAAAAGGGTTTGCCCGAACTAAATTCCGCCAAATGGAAACATCGCACACGATAGATGCTGAACTCCAAAGGGGGAGAGCCCTATTAGAAAAAGCATCATCTCGCTTGAAAGCCTCATTAACGAAATAGGCGAGGAAAATACCAAGATTCTTCTGCAAAATTTTTATTGTGATAAGGATCTTGATGTTCAGACGTTTTTACGAGAGCGGGCGCTACTATACGAACTAAAGTATAAAGCACGAACATATTTAATAGTAAATGCTGACATGCTGGAAGCGGGGGCGCTAGAGATCCTCGCTTATTTTTCTGTTGCTTTGAAGGTAGTAAAAATTGCTCCCGGAATTACCAGATCGAAGGCTAAGAAATTGGACGGCCTTTATAGTAATATAGAGCAGACCCCCGGCTATTTAATCGGACAGCTTGCCAAAAACGATGCGGCTGCCGACCGAATTGGTGGTAAAGAAATATTGGATTATGCTTTTGCGATAATTGCGAGAGCATTTTCGGCTGTTGGTGGCCGGTTTGTCTTGGTTGAGTGCGCCGATAAGCCTAAACTATTAAGTTTTTATGAAACCAATGGCTTTCAGTTTTTGCAGAAAACAGATAAACTGGTTCAAATGGTTAAGTTCTTTTAATATTTGGCTTTAATATTTTGTGTATTTGATGTTTATAGAATTTTATAATATAAATAAATCCAGCCGGAGGTGGGATAATGACCGGTCTGCCCCGCAAAGCTAACGTGAAATATACTTATGGCGACTATTGTAAGTGGCCGGACGACGAGCGGTGGGAGCTGATCGACGGCGTGCCGTATAATATGACGCCGGCCCCGTCGCGGCGACACCAGGCGATGATTATCGAACTGTCCCGTCAAATTGCCAACTTTCTCAAGGAAAGCGGCGGTCCCTGCAAAGTATACACCGCTCCCTTCGACGTGCGTCTGCCCAAGGGCGAGGAAGCGGACGAGGATATCGACACTGTCGTCCAGCCGGACATCGTGGTGGTGTGCGACCCGACCAAACTGGACGACAAGGGCTTGCGGGGCGCGCCGGATTTGGTCGTGGAAATAGTGTCTCCCCATACTATTCGCCGGGACATGGTGGAGAAGCTCAGCCTGTATGAACGCCATGGGGTAAAAGAATACTGGCTGGTACTGCCCGGCGATAAAGTAGTCACTGTCTATCGGCTGGGCGCAGACGGCCGCTACGGCAAGCCGGACGTGTATACCGCTGATGACGAAGCGCCGATCGAGGCGCTCGGTGGCCTCACCGTCCAGTTGGGCGACGTATTTGCCGCAGAATAGGCGGAAAGTTCGATTGGTGGTGTACATAACAGGGCGGCAAAATCTTCTGTAGATTCTGTTTATAGTGTTATAATAGTTATAACGAGCTTCGCGTGAGGACGGTGATTTGCGGTGGATCAGGGAGTGCCGCGAATAGAAGAACTGTCGGTAAAAAATTACCGGGCGCTTAAGGACCTCAGATTAAATGGAATAACTCCGCTTACAGCATTTTTAGGGCCAAATGGTAGCGGTAAATCAACAGTGTTGGATGTATTTGCGTTTTTAGCCGAATGTTTTTCGTCAGGGCTTAGAAAAGCCTGGGACAGGCGCGGCCGGTTCAAAGAGCTGCGCACCCGCGGAGCGAGCGGCCCCATTGTTATTGAACTGAAATATCGCGAAAATAGCCAGTCGCCTCGTATTACATATCACCTGGCCATAGATGAAGGCCCAAGAGGCCCCTTTGTGGCTGAGGAATGGCTGCAGTGGCGGCGAAAAAGTAAAGGCAAACCCTTTAAATTTTTGGACTTTAAAAATGGGGAAGGAATGGTAGTAAGCGGCGACATGCCCGATGAATTTGATCATCGGACAGACGAAAAACTAGAATCAGCAGACATGCTTGCGGTCAATACTCTTGGACAGTTTGCGAAACACCCCCGCGTTGCTAACTTGCGTCGGTTTATTACCGGATGGTATCTATCATATCTTACGGCTGACAACACCCGCACTCAGCCTGAGGCCGGACCGCAGGAGCGGCTTTCCGTAACCGGGGACAACCTGCCCAATGTCATCCAATATCTTAAGGAACAGTGTCCTGACCGCTTGCAGACCATCCTTGATATACTTGTCAAACGCGTGCCGCGTCTTGAAAAAGTCGATTCGGAAATCATGGCCGATGGTCGATTGCTCTTGCAAATAAAAGATGCACCGTTTGAACGGCCGATCTTAGCCAGATTTGCATCTGATGGCACGCTAAAAATGCTGGCTTATCTTACAATATTATACGGGACCGATCTTCCCCAGCTAGTTGGCATCGAGGAACCCGAAAACCACCTTTATCCGCATCTCTTACGGGGGTTGGCGGAAGAATGTCGGGAAGCTTCAGTCAGTACACAGATAATGATTACCACTCATTCACCTTTTTTTGTCAATGGACTCCGGCCCCAAGAAGTATGGGTGCTATACCGGGATGACCACGGTTATACGCAGGCAAGGCGCGCCGCGGATATAGCAAATGTTACCGCAATGATAGACAATGGGGCCCTGCTGGGCGACCTGTGGATGGAGGGCTACTTAACGAAAGACAACCTGTTTACAGGAAGGTAAGTTTGCCATGTACCTTGCGTTTCTTGTCGAAGAACAGTCGATGGTTGAAGCGTTGCGCAACCTAATACCAAAAATTTTGCCAGACTGCCTGCAATATGATATTTATTCACACAATGGAAAACCAGACCTTTTGCGCAAGCTGCCGCAGCGGCTCCGGGCATTCCATAGCTTTTTGCCTGCTGACGCTGCGATAATCATCATTGTTGACAAAGATAATGATGATTGTAAGGCGCTGAAGATTAGACTTGAACAGATTGCTGAACAGGCAGGTTTTGTTACTAAGACAAAGGCGCCTGATGGAAATTTTCAGGTTTTGACCAGACTGGCAATAACTGAGCTGGAAGCATGGTTTTTGGGTGATATGGCGGCAATAAACGCCGTTTATCCAAAAGTAAATCCTGACCTGCATTTAAAGGCTAAGTATCGCAATCCGGATGAGATCTCTCATGCCTGGGAAGAGCTTGAGCGAATCCTGCAAAAAGCCGGTTATCACAAAGGGGGTCTTCCCAAAGTCAAGGTTGCCGGGGAAATATCCGCTCATATGGTTCCGGAACGGAACAACTCGTATAGTTTTAAAATTTTTTGCCAGGGTTTGCTAGCAATAATAAAGAGGCCGCAGCTGGAGGTGTGGATGAATGACTGTTCCAGCCCGTAAACCCGACCAAAAGTATACCTATGGCGACTACCTTGCCTGGCCGGACGATGAGCGGTGGGAGCTGATCAACGGCGTACCGTATAGCATGACGCCAGCGCCGTCACGGCGACATCAGGCGGTAACCGGGGAAATCTACCGCCAAATCGCCAACTATATAAAAACAAACGGCGGGCCCTGTCAAGTGTATGTGGCTCCCTTTGACGTCCGCCTGCCGAAGGGCGGCGAGAAAGACGAGGACATTGACACCGTCGTCCAGCCGGACATTGTCGTGGTGTGCGACCGGAAAAAACTCGACCCGCGTGGTTTACGTGGCGCGCCGGACCTCATCGTTGAAGTGGTGTCACCCGCTACGGCCAGCAAAGACAAGCGGGACAAATTCCTGCTGTACGAGCGCTCTGGCGTCCGGGAGTACTGGATCGTCGAGCCGCAGCCCAAACTGGTCACGGTCTTTACGCTGGCGGGCGGCCGCTACGGCCGGCCCGACGTTTACGCCGAACCCGACCAGATCCCGGTTGGCATCTTCCCCGATTGCATCATCGACCTCGCCGCCGTCTTCGCCGATCTTGAGCCGGACGCCGACGGCGAGGGTGAGGAATAGTTCCCTGGGAAGAGGGAAGTTGAACCGCTAAGGACGCCAAGGACGCAAAGGGATACGGGCGCGACGTTGTCGCGCCTGAAATTAGCTTATCTTTCCTTTGCGTAACTTCGCGCACTACTCCGAAAACTCTACACCTGTTTTCATTCTTTGTTGGTGTCGTGCTAACGACATGGGGGTCTACCCTGAAAACGGGGTGCAACAACTTCTTAGTCATACCCCAATTTTAGGCAATAGTAAACTAAGCCTGTACAAATCTATTTTTTGACAGGCCTGGTGTACAAAAGAAAACTGATTTTCTATTGTATCAACCTGTCATTGAGAACTCTTTAACTTCTTCGCCAATTACTATCCGAATACTTTGGTCGCTAATAATGAATTGAACATCATCGTCCAACTTCTTTATGTTTTTGACGAGGTTTACTAAATTTTTAATTTTGCTGCGGCGCATTTGTTCCGACAAATAGTTTTCCCCAAGGTCCTTATATGGTTCCTTGCGAATCAGCATGTGGTATATGATTACAATAATCGCATGTGCTACCGCGACCGCGGCTCGTTTCTTACCCCTTCTGGCTGCTATTCGGTGGTATAAGGACGATAAATAACAGTTTTTCATTCGCGCTATAGTATGTGCTGCCTGAACTAGTTGCGACCTAAGTTGCGGATTGCCCGGTTTAGCTTTCCCAGATCTTCGCTTTCCGGCACTTTCGTTATTCCCTGGAGCTAGTCCGGACCATGCTGCTATATGTTTGTCGCTTGGAAACCGGCTCATGTCAAGTCCTATTTCTGCCAATATTACTTGGGCAATCCGTTTCCCTATTCCAGGGATTGTATCTATTAGCTCCAGGGCTTCCTTAAAATTTTCGTCTTCTTGTTCTATTCGCTCCATCATTAAGTCTAGTGATGCTATTTGTTTATCTAAGGCTTCAATAGCTTCAAGTTGGATCTGGATTAGAGTGCGAATATCAGGGCTTACTATTCCGTCTAGGGCAGTTTCAAGTTCTTCCTGGGAAGCACTCAACCGGCCACGGGATAATTCAGCCAGTTTTTTCGGGTCGTTTACACCGGCAGCAATTGCTTTGATGATTTCTTTAGCCGTTACGCCGTTTATATCGCTTACCACTGATGATAATTTTATGTTGCAGCCTTCCAAGAATTTTTGCAGCCTCTGAATTTCACGGGCACGTTCCTGAATTTTTGCTGTGCGTAACCTCGTGATTTCGCGCATTTCCCGTTGCCTACGCTCGGGAATGAAGCTTGGTTTTAGTAGTCCATGGCGAAGAAGCGAAGCTATCCACTCGGCATCCTTAACATCGGTTTTTCGTCCAGGTACATTTTTAATGTGTTGGGCATTGACTATTATCGCTTTTATTCCTTCGGCTTCCAGAACATTGATAACCGGTTTCCAGTAGACACCGGTGCTTTCCATTGCTACAATTTCCACTTCATGTTTTTTAAGCCAATCGGCAAGTTTATGCAGCTGTTCTGACGTAGTGCCGAAACTGTTGCGTCGCATTTTTTCACCTATCAGGGCACAGGCTTCGATTTTGCGTTTGTGAATGTCTAACCCGCAACACCGTTCATAAACGACCTGGACATTATTACTCATTCTAATTCTCCTTCTGCGGCCTTATTTTGCGACTGGTGCAATCATCTCTAGGGATGTATTCTACCCTGCGTACTCTCCAACAGGAGGTGACAGTTAGTGATGCACCAAATGATTGAGGACAATCTTTGCGTCAGGCTCGAAGCGCTAGTGCGCAACGTCCTTTTGTCGCCCAGCCGCAAGCTAAATATTCGCCGCAGACTATCCGTTTTCATGCTTTGTGGTGCCAATTTATTGGCATGATTATCTTTGCGGTTTTAACAAAAAGCGTTCTACCACTTACCCCTTTCCGATTTCCACTTTCTCTCTACCTCATACCTCATACTTCATACCTCATACTTTAACAAAACCCAGCCCAAAACAACCGCAAAACAAAGAAAACCAGCAAAAAAACTATATAATCCCGCTCTATCGTCCAAAATGCTCATTAAACCCACTCCGCCTAGTTACGATATATAAAATGGAAGCGCACAATTCCCCCAAGCGCCGGCTGGGCGGCCGACGGCCGGACAAAGGGGCAGCGCTAAATATATGCGGGCACGGACGCCCGCGAATAAAAAATCAAGGAGGAGAAATACGGTATGATTATCAACCACAACATGTCAGCGCTCAACACCTATCGCCAGTTGAGCATCAACAACGCTAACACCAGCAAGTCTTTGGAGAAATTGTCTTCCGGTCTGCGCATCAACCGCGCCGGTGACGATGCGGCAGGTCTGGCCATCAGTGAAAAAATGAGAGGTCAGATTCGGGGCTTGGATCAGGCGGCAAGAAATGCTCAAGACGGTATTTCACTAATTCAAACCGCTGAGGGTGCTCTGAATGAGACTCATTCAATTTTGCAGCGTATGAGGGAATTAGCTGTTCAGGCAGCAAGTGATACTAATACAGCTTCTGATCGCTCTGAACTTCAAAAAGAAGTGGATCAGTTAGCTCAGGAAATTGGACGAATTGGTAACACCACACAATTCAATACACAAAAGTTGCTAGATGGCAAATTTAATGGTACGTTCCATATTGGTGCTAATGAAAATCAAACGCTAACATTGAGTATTAATGACATGCGGTCATATAATTTAGGAGTTACTGGAGATGTAACAATTAAAGAAACTGGTACTCTTGCAGCAGGAGACTTTGCTGATGGTACCTACACGGTTGCAAAGGCCAATGATGGTACGTATCAATTATTAGACGTAACTGGTAACATAGTAGCAACCAGTACAGATGCAAAGACATATAAAAATGTTTTGGATACTACAAAAACGATTACTTTTACTAATACAGTTACATCAGGTAAAGTAATAGTTAGTGGTACTAATGCAGATGCAGAGGCAACTGTTGCAACAGCAAATAGTGGTTTAGAAGCTGGGACATATACGTATGATGCTACTAATAAAGTTTTAAAAGACGCTGGTGGAAACGTTGTTGCTGTGTCATCGGATGGTACAAAATTTACAGTGGGTGGTACCAATGTATTAGATTTGGGTAGTAACGCTCTTGCAGATGGAGACACTGTAGTTATTCATGGAGTTGATATAACCAGTAGGGATGCGGCTAACAAAGCCATTACTACTATTGAAAAAGCCCTAGAAATAGTGTCAGACGAGCGGGCAAAAATGGGAGCCTATCAGAATCGACTCGAGCACACAATTAACAACCTCAGCACCTCCAGCGAAAACCTCACCGCCGCCGAGTCCCGCATCCGCGACGTAGACATGGCGAAGGAAATGATGAACTTCCAGAAGAACAGCATCCTCGCTCAAGCAGCGCAAGCCATGCTCGCCCAAGCCAACCAACAGCCTCAAGGCGTGCTGCAGCTGCTGCGGTAAATGGAGTAAACAGGAAGTTAATACGAGTTTCAACAAGCCAGGGGCGTTTGCTCCTGGCTCTAACATTTATCTTAACAATTAATATATGGGAAGTGTTATAGTTATGGAATTTAAATTTACTATAATTAACTCAACGGATAATCATTATAAGGTTAAAATAACAATTGAAAAAGAAAATAAAGTTGTTTGGAATGATGTGTTAGATGTTGTTTACGATGGAATGGTTCTTTTGAATCTGAACTATATAAAGGAACAGCTACAAGATGCTCAAATTAGAATGGCAATGATATCTCGACTTAAGAAGTTTATATCTGAATTCCATATTAGAAAACATGGACAATAAAGGAATAAACTAAGTCCTATATTATGTGTAAAATCTTCCTCAATTTAAGAGGTCAATGGAAGTCGGAATATGGTTCATGACTTAAAAAAATTACCATAGAGCCGTCAAATCTATGCGTAAGTGGGCATCAGGGGAACAGGCGGGTTTGGCTTGCTTTAAAACTCGGCTTATTTCCAGGCAAGGAATTGCCAAAAGCCTAACTTCACCCTGCTAATTTACAGCAGGGTCTTAATTTTTGGCACTGTTTATACGATAATACTTATATAAACCATTTTTCCCGCAAACAAGTAGCTTATCAGCAAAAGGTGGTACTATCAATGAAAAAACTGCTTCAGCCCCAGTATGTCGGCAAATTCGCGTGCATCGGCGGCGCCTGCGCAGACTCGTGCTGCATCGGTTGGCGGGTGACGATAGACAAAGACACTTATCATAAATACCGCGCCTGTCCGGACGATCAGTTGCGCGCGCTGATGGACGAGCAGGTGACGCGCACGCGCGATAATAAAGGTGCCGACAGCTATGCCAAGGTGAGGCTTAGGGCCGACGGCAGCTGCCCGTTCCTGTCCGAGGAGAAGCTGTGCCTCATCCAGCAAAAGCTAGGCGAACAATATCTATCCAACACCTGCGCCAACTATCCTCGCACCATCAATCAGGTCAACGACGCTCTGGAACGCTCGCTCACCATGTCATGCCCGGAAGCGGCGCGGCTGGCACTTATGGACGAAAAACCAATGGAATTTGACGAAATCGCCGCCGATGTCCCGGCAGAGCGGCTGGTAATAAATAAAAAGATTGACGCCAGCGCCGTCCGCGCGGCGTTTAAGCCCGAGCGGTATTTCTGGGAACTGCGCGTTTTTATCATTTCCCTGCTTCAAGACCGGCGCTTTCCCTTATGGGTTCGCTTGGCCGTGCTCGGCCTGTTCTGCCAAAAACTCGACGAGCTGGCGCGGACGGGTCAAAGCAAGGAAATTCCCGTTCTGATCGGCACCTACCTCAATCGCCTGGACAGCGGAGTGCTGGCGGAAGAACTGGCCAATGTTCCCGGGCAACCGGTTATCCAGATGCTTTTAGTCAAAGAGCTGGCGGACGAGCGGATTTTTGCCGGGATCACCAACCGGCGGTTCCTCGAGTGCTTTGCCGAGTTTTTGTTAGGGCTAAATTACACGGCCGACGCGGCCAAAGACGAGATCGGCGCGCGCTACGCCGAGGCTGGCCGCGACTGGTACCTGCCGTTTATCGCCAAGCACGGCCATATGCTTGAGCATTACCTGGTAAACTATGTATTTAAGACCCTGTTCCCCTTCAGTGGGGAAAAACACGTCTTTGACAATTATGTACTAATGGCCGTTCACTACGCCATGCTGAAAGTGCTGCTGACCGGTATGGCCGCGCATCACAAAGACAAACTCGGCGCTGAACATGCGCTTAAACTAATCCAGTCGTTTGCCAAAGTGGTGGAACATAACAATGCATACCTAAAAAATGTTATTCGGTTACTAAAGGACAATAAATTCGACACCCTTGCCCATATGGTCATCCTTGTCCGCGATTAAAGGAGTGAGTTTTATGCACGATGCCGACATAAAGCGCGGCGAAGTCACACAAAAAGCGCTCGAACTCATCGCCACTGTCGACGAGGCGCTGGTGCACATGGACAAGCAGCTGACTGAGTTGCGCCTGGAAGATTTTTGGCCGTTGTTTCGTGACTTTTTGCTGGCAGTAGCGACGCTGGCGGATAACTGGGAGTATTATGTCACGGCCGATAGCGACCGCCAGCGCATAGTCGAGGCGACCCGCGCCTTCGCGGCGGCGTATGATGAATTTGACAAAATCGCCACGAGCGGCCAGGCGCCAGCTATTCAGGCAGCGCTCAATGACCGGCTAGTGCCAGCTTATCAGGCCTGGAAGGCGGCGTTGGTTGGTGGGAGTATGTATGAAGTATGAGGTATGAAGTATGAAGTGAGACGGGGGTGGGGCATTGCGTTGCTACGTTGTTAAACATGAGGGAAGGAATAAGTCTGGATTATTAAGGGAGATGGGTTGTTATGGATATTGCCGCGGTATCGGTGGTGCTGAATAATAGCAAAATAGCAGACCAAGCCGGCCTGCAGGTGATGAAACTGGCGATGGATACTGCTGCCAGCCAGAGTAAGGCACTGACGGCGGACATGTTGAAACTGATGCAGCAGGCGGTGCAGCCGCATTTGGGAGGTAATGTTGATATTAAGGTTTAGTGGGTTTCGACTTTTTTAAAATCTGAAGTCTTGATATTATCATTTGCCACAAAAATGCTTGGCGTTAAAGGGTATTTCAGTTTAAAATAGGAAAAAATAGCGCACTTTACCTGTAGGAGGTTGCGTATGGCGGCAAGCATTGGGCCTGTTTCGAGCAAACCGTTTTATACCCAGCTGGATTTTTCCGTGCGTGCTAAGGATACTTCGCCGACAATGCAGGCAATTGACAGCAAATTGAATGCGGCAGGAAGAAAAAGTGTCGGCCAGCAGTCGTTTCAGGCATCGCTGCAGTATTTGGCACGTCTTTTTGACAAGAAAAACGTGCAGGTGGCTACCAGCATTGACAATCAGGGGTTGACGCAGGTGACGCTGACCGATGGCGACAGCGGAAAGCGTATTGCCCAGCTTCCGCCTGACGCGGTGGTGGCAATGGCCAATCGCGCCCGGCAGCAGCATGTCGGTTGGCTGGTGGACGTAGTGCTATAAGAAGTGGCTGTGGGACTTGAATGAGATGCAAAAAATAATAGCCCTTGACTGCGTTTTTAATGCGGTCAGGGGCTTAATTTTTTGGTGGAACTAATGCTAATAACTAATGCCAGAGGGACGGTTCTCGTGACAATGTTAAATATTTCCATAAAAATTAAAAGCTCATGGCTGCAGATTAGCGCAGTCATGGGCTTGATTTCTTAGTTGATGCTAGTACTTTTGTCAAAATTAAAGAGTTTCATTGACGATTAGTACTATATTTAATACTATAATTATAATAAAGAGGTGATACAGAATGGGTGGTTTGCAGAAGCTATATGAGCGGGTTAAGAATAATCCGAAAACAGTTAGATTCGAAGAACTGCAAAAACTGCTAAGACGGGCAGGCTATAAAGAGCGCCAGCCCAGGGGCGGCTCCAGTCACTATACATATACTAAAGACGGCAAGATCATTACTATACCTTATGATCGACCGTATATAAAGCGGGTTTACGTCGAACAAGCGATTGTCCTATTAGGTGATTTTTACGAGGAGGATGACAAATAATGAAAAAGAAACTTGAATATTACTTGGCGCTTCCTTATCGTTTTGAAGTAATTCCGGCAGAGGAAGGTGGCTATGTTGGTACAGTACCTGATTTGCCAGGGTGTATTACCCAAGGGGAGACATTGACTGAGGTCATCGCAATGATTGAGGACGCCAAACGGGTTTGGCTTGAAACAGCCATTGAAGAAGGCATAGACATACCGGAGCCGGTCGGTCACGATGAAGATTATAGCGGTAAGTTTGTTGTCAGAGTGCCGAAGTCTTTGCACCGAGAGTTGGTACGAAAGGCGAAGGAAGAAAACGTAAGTTTGAATCAGCTTGCGATGTACTTGTTGGCAGCCGGTATCGGACGGCCTAATGCGGTTAAAAAATAAGACCAGCGAAGGCTGGTTCTTGTTGTCAGAGTTGCCAGAGGGACGAGTTGCCAGAGGGACGGTTCCGGTGACAATGTTAAATATTTCCATGGAAATAGCCCATGGCTGCCGATTAAACGCTGTCATGGGCTTAATTGTTTGAAATGGAGACGGTCCTAAATTGTCAAAAAGTACACAGTTTCATATTAGCCAAGCCGGCACATACCAGTTATTTTCATCAATGGGCAGCAGATCGTTTGCCAGGCATATGACGCTGCCGGGGCCGACTTTGAGCCCATACTTGTGCAGGATTTCAAAGTTTTTAACCGCGTTTTTGCTCGGCCCGGCGCTCTTTTTTATTTCTATGGGGTAGAGAGTATCGTTTTCGTTGATTATAAGATCAATTTCCCGTTGATCTTTATCCCGATAGTAGTATAACGGCGGTCTTCTTCCGGCATTTAAATAACTTTTTACGATTTCGCCGACAACCCAGGTTTCAAAAAACGCACCGGACATTGCCCCGGCTTCTAGGGCCTCGGGCGAAGTCCACCTGGTCAAATAGGCACATAGCCCAGTATCCAGAAAATACATTTTTGGCGACTTGATTAGTCGTTTAAGGGCGTTATTGAAATATGGCTCCAATAAAAAAACTACGCCCGAGGTTACGAGAATGGATAGCCAGTGTTTGGCCGTGGGCGGACTGATGCCGACATCTTTTGCCATGTCGGCATAATTTACGATTTGACTTGTTCTGGCGGCAACGCAAGACAAAAACCTAAAAAAAGCCTGATCATCTCCTACTTGCGTCAAGTCTCTTATATCCCGCTGCAGATAGGTCTGTACATATGAAGAAAAAAATATTTCGACGCCGGCGGTTTTGTTGGCGTAAAGGGCCGGCATGCCTCCTTTGAAAATCCTTTCGAAAATTTGGCCAAGCTTTTGGGGTTTGGCCAATTTTGCTTTTTTTATTAGTTCATTTGGTTGGGTTTTAAAGGGCGAAGACGGTCGGTTGGTTATTTCGCTGTTGGAAAGCCCAAGCATATTTAAAATTCCAACACGTCCGGCAAGGGATTCGCTTACGTTTTTCATTAAATGGAATATTTGCGATCCTGTGAGCCAAAAATCACCATTTCTGCCGTTTTGGTCAACGTGCATTTTTATATACGTTAGAAGCTCAGGGGCATATTGAATTTCGTCAATAATTACCGGCGGCTCAAACCTTTGCAAAAATAAAGCAGGATCCGTTATCGCCAGTTCCCTGATTAGCGGGTCGTCGAGGGTTACATATTTTCTATTGCTATCACTTAATTTTTTCAACATGGTGGTTTTGCCGACTTGCCTTGGGCCTGTGATCAATAGGATGGGGAAGCTGTTTTGTATGGCAAGTACCGTTTCTTCCATAGCCCGGGTTATATACATCACTTACCATCTCCGACTTTTTTAAAATCTAATTTTATTTTAGTCGAAAAAAGTAAAAAGTCAAGACAACGGAGGACGAGATAACGGGAGGACTGCGGCAATACGGGGTAACTGCCTGAAACGCTTGGTGTGGCTTTGCCGGTTAATACAGCTAGATTATGGTATAATATAGGTATGAGGTATGAAGTATGAGGTATGAAGTATTGGTATGAGATGGAAGGAAAGGTGCTAGTTATGCGGGCTGGAAGAGATATGGCGGTGGACGGGGCAAGGCTGCCGGAAAGGTTGAAACGGCTGTTTTGGGACGTTGACTTTGCCAGTGTCGACTGCTGTTTGCACCGGGATTTCATTATTGAACGGGTGCTCAATATGGGCGATATGGATGATCTGCTGTGGCTTTGGCGTACGTTTACGGCGACAGAAATTTGTCAGGTGGTGCGAACCAGCCGTCGGCTGACGAAAAAGACGGCACGCTGCTGGCAGGCGTTTTTCGGTCTGGCGGAGGAGGAGATGGCATGTATTGGCAGGTACTCGACGCAGCTCGACGGGATTTATTAGAGCGAATAGCCGTGAGCTTGCCGCTGCCAGGCAGTTATCTCGCGGGCGGTACGGCGCTCGCGTTGCTCTTGGGGCACCGGATGTCAGAAGACTTCGATTGGTTTTGTCCGTCTGACTTTGATCCGGGGCAGCTGAGCGAGCGGCTGCGCGCCTTTGGCATTGTCGAAGTGGCAGAAACGGCGCAAGGGACGTTTCACGGCTGGTTTGACTAATATATTCGCGGCAGGAGGGTGTGTATGGCGGCAAGCATTGGTCCTGTTTCGAGCAGACCGTTTTATCAGCAACTGGATTTTTCGGTGCGGGCCAAGGAAACATCGCCGGTAATGCAGGCGATTGACAGCAAATTAAACGCGGCGGGGCGGAAAAGCGTTGGCCAACAATCGTTTCAGGCCGCCTTACAGTATATGGCCAAGCTGTTTGACAAGAAAAACGTGCAGGTGACGACCAACATTGACAATCAGGGCCTGACTCAGGTTACGCTTACCGACGGCGACAGCGGCAAACGCATTGCCCAGCTGCCGCCCGACGCGGTGGTGGCAATGGCCGAGCGCGCCCGGCAGCAACACGTCGGTTGGCTGGTCGACGTTGTTTTATAAGTCGGGTATTGGCAGCTAAAATTAGGCATGTGGCTGGATTTTGCACAGTAAAGGTTATGAAAACGGCTACCGATCTGCAAATTGTGCATTTATAATAATAATGTAGCCCATGGCGTCACGATACTGACGCAATGGGCTTATTTGGCGTGTAATTAATGGGCTTACGATAAGGGGTGAAACTTTATCCTTGTTGGGGCTGGCAGCTTTGCGTTATACTGGCCGGCGGGAAAGGGTACGGATACGCATTTCGTGGTCGCCGGTAATTTCGGCGACCGATTTTATATTTTCGTACAAATCGTCAAGTTTGTTGTTCATCAGCCGTAGCAAGTGGTAGACGTCTTGTTGCTGGATATTGGCATAATGTTCGACTTTGGCGTCTAATTGGGCGATATCTGCCTTGAGTTCGTCCTTGACGGCATCGATTTTTGTATCAAGTTTTTCGACCCGTGCATCAAGGTTATTGACCCTGACATCTAGGTTTTCTACCTTGGTATTAAGGTTTTCGATTTTGACATCAAGCTTCGCGATGTCGTCTTTAGTGGCCATGTTAGCGATATCATCTTTGGTGGCCATGCGGGCCAGGTCATCTTTGGTAGCCATGTTGGCGATATCGTCTTTGGTAGCCATGTTGGCGATATCGTCCTTTGTGGCCATGTTAGCGATATCGTCTTTAGTGGCCATGCGGGCCAGGTCGTCTTTGGTAGCCATGTTGGCGATATCGTCCTTTGTGGCCATGTTAGCGATGTCGTCTTTGGTGGCCATGTTGGCGATATCGTCTTTGGTGGCCATGTTGGCGATATCATCTTTGGTAGCCATGTTAGCGATATCGTCCTTTGTGGCCATGTTGGCGATATCGTCTTTAGTGGCCATGCGGGCCAGGTCGTCTTTAGTGGCCATGTTGGCTTGCATTAAAGTTATTGTTTCTTGTATTGTCGCTATTGTTTGCTGCATATTTGCCATGTTTTGCTGTAAGATCACCATGTTCTGCTGCATGGTTACCATATTTTGCTGCAAAGTCACCATGTTTTGCTGCATGGTTGCCATGTTTGCTTCCGACTGGTTAAAACGGTCGACGAGTTGCCTTTGCCCTTCAAGCAGCTGTTTTAATAACGCTTCCATACTAACCTCCCGTTTTGTGGCCACGGTTTAGCAACTTTAACCACGGTTTTCCGCTTTAAGCGGGATGCCTAGTCTTAATAATTAACTTTAATTAAATTATACAACTGAGCTTAGCAAGAATAAACAACTACTACCCAAAATGACGCCGCTTAGCTTAAAATAAAAGGTGAAGTCAAAGATTAGTTAGGAGATGAGCCGTTATGGATATCGCCGCAGTATCGGTGGTGCTGAATAATAGCAAAATAGCAGACCAAGCTGGCGTGCAGGTGATGAAGCTGGCGATGGACACTGTCGCCAGCCAGAGCAAGGCGCTGACGGCGGACATGGTGCAACTGATGCAGCAGTCGGTGCAGCCGCATTTGGGTGGTAATGTCGATATTAAGGTTTGATCCGCGGGGGCAGGCTGGACTTGTTTTAAAAATTGACTTGTTTTGGAGAAAACGGCCTTGGCGGCGGCTGGCGGTTGGCTTAGAATAGAGGTAAGTTGAAGTATGGTTTGTTTGGGTGCGGCGGGAGGTGCGCTTATGCAGGAGTGTTTCCGGGAGACGGCTGTCAGGTACGGGCTGCCGGTGAAAGAACGTTACACATATGAAGACTACGCGCGGCTGCCGGAGGGGGCGCCGCTGCAGCTGATCGGGGGGAAGCTTGTTATGACGCCGGCGCCGGGAAAAACGCATCAGCAGGTGGTAAAAAAACTGTTCCGCCTGCTAGACGATTATGTGGAACAGCAAAAGGGCGGCGAAGTGCATTTTGCCCCGCGGGACGTCGAACTTGCCCCGCATGAGGTGTATCAGCCCGACATCCTGTTTATTTCCCGGGAAAGACTGGCCATTTCCACCGAAGATAAAGTGGCGGGTGCGCCTGACTTAGTGGTGGAAGTGCTGTCGCCGGCGACGGCGTACTACGACCTGCGCAAAAAGTTCCGCGCATATGAGCGCTATGGCGTGCGGGAGTATTGGATTGCCGATCCGGAGGAAAAAAGCATCGAGGTATACGCGCTTGACGGCGGCAAGTTTGTTCTTGCTTCGCGAGCTGAGGTCGCAGGCGAAGTTGCTTCGCAAGTTTTGGCCGGCCTGACGGTGGATGTCGGCAAAGTATTCGGTGGTCAGGCTTGACTTGTTTTAAAAATTGACTTATTTGGGCGGTGCGTCGGAAGAGGAGGATGGTGCATGGCGGCGTCGCTATTGTATGATACGGAAAAGCCCTGCCCGGTGTGTGAAAAGACTTTCACGGTCACCAAAGTGCGCAGCCGGTTGGTGACGCTCCGGCAGGACAGCGATTTTTGCACTTATTATAAGGATATCAACCCTTATTACTATGACATCTGGGTGTGCCCGCACTGCGGCTATGCCGCGCCGGAAAACTGGTTCGCCAGCCTGCCGCCGACCGGACGGGAAAAGGTGCGCGCTTTTTTGGGCGGCCGTCAGGTCAATGTGAACTTTGCCGGGGAACGTACGCGCGAGCAGGCAATAGCCGCCTTCAAACTGGCGATCTTTTATGCCGGCCTGGTTGAGGCTGACCATTCCCGTCAGGGCGGGCTGTATCTCAAGCTGGCCTGGCTGTACCGGGAAGCCGGGGAGGCGGCAAGTGAGCAGGCAGCGCTTAAGAAAGCCTTGGAGCACTATGAGCAGGCTTTGTTTAGGGAGCGCCTGCCGATCGGCAATATGTCGGAAATAACCCTGATGTACCTGGTGGGGGAACTGGCCCGGCGCACCGGAGATTATGACAAAGCGCTTAGCTATTTTGGCCGGCTGGTCAGCGACCCGCGGGCTAAACTCGAAAAGCGCGTGCTGGAGCTGGCGCGCGAAGCCTGGCATGAGGCCCGGGAGGCCAAGAAGGGGCAGGCTGAGGCAACCAGTCAAGTGGAAGAGTTGTCACGGGAACAGTTATAGTGATTATGGTAAATTTTTACATATGTTAAAGGGTTGCCATGCCAAGCGGTGGCCGGACAGCAAAAAACCGTGTGGCGCTGGAAAGCGCGCCACACGGTTTTTTGCGTTATGCAAGCGGTGCCAAGTACGGCCGTAAAGGCCGCCCCAGGCATGGTTGTACAGCCGCTGGGCAGGTCGTACATTTAGCGTGGCAGTTGGCAAGTAGAGCGTGTATATCAAGGATATGCTTGCGCTGTCGTTGACTAGAGTATCGCCCAAGCATGGCGGCAAAAGGCTAGTCGCCAAACGAGATGTCCAGGCAGCGGGCTTCGGCGACGAGGCGGCAGTCGGGTGGGACGGTTTTGAGTTTGCCGGTGGCTTCTTCAAGGGGAACGGAAACGATGTCGCCGCCATGGAGGGCGGCCATGCGGCCGAATTCGCCGCTAATCAGCATTTTTACGGCATGGACGCCGAAACGGGAGGCGAGCAGCCGGTCGCGCGGGGTGGGCGAGCCGCCGCGCTGGAGGTGACCCAGGATGGTGACGCGCGTTTCCAGGCCGGTCTGTTCTTCGATTTCTGCCGCTATGCGGTGGCTGACGCCGCCTAGGCGGAGCTGTTCGTGGCTGCCAGGCACAATGCGCTGGACGGTGTAGTCGCCGCCGACCGGCTTGGCGCCTTCGGCGACGACGATGATGCTGAAACGTTTGCCGCTCGCGAGGCGGCGGTTAATGGCTTCAATGATTTTTGCGGTGGTATAGGGAATTTCGGGTATGACGATAACATCGGCGCCGCCGGCTATGCCGGCGTGCAAGGCGATCCAGCCGGCATAGCGGCCCATGACTTCGAGCAGCATGACGCGATGGTGGGATTCGGCGGTGGTGTGCAGCTTGTCCAGTGCTTCGACGGCGGTGGTGACGGCCGAGTCAAAGCCGAAGGTAACATCGGTAGCCGACAGGTCATTGTCGATTGTTTTGGGTACGCCGACGACCGGCAGACCCAGGCGGTGAAAGTCGCGGGCGATACTCAGGCTGCCGTCGCCGCCGATGACGATCAGGCCGTCGATTTCCCAGTGTTTTAGGTTAGCCATCACTTGGCCGGACATGTCAATGTAGCGCAGCTCGTCGCCTTCCTTTACCGCATAGCGGAAGGGGTTGTCGCGGTTGGTAGTGCCCAAAATGGTGCCGCCGCGGTGCAGCAGGCCGCTGGCGCTGGCCAGGTCAAGCGGCGTCAGGTGGCCGTGGATCAGGCCTTTGAAGCCGTCGCGAACGCCGGTGACTTTAAGCCCGTAGCCGGAAGCTGTGCGCACTACGGCGCGGATGACGGCGTTGAGGCCTGGACAATCGCCGCCGCCGGTGAGAACAGCGATATGTTTCATGACAAGCCCCCTTTAAAATTTTAAGATTACTCATACAACTAATTCGCGCTGCCAGCAATTAATTCCTGCGTATGGTAAATGTTGTCATATTGTCACAATAACCGTCGCACTGGCAACTTTTTGGTGCCGCTGCCTGCTTTTTACATCAGCCGGTCGTTCTGCAGCCGCCACATCTGATAGAACAGCCCCTGGCGGGCAAGCAGCTCTGCCTGGCGGCCGCGCTCCACAATCCGCCCCCTGTACAGGACAAGTATTTCGTCCATATTTTCTAGACCGATTAAGCGGTGAGTAATCAGGATAGTGGTGCGTCCGGCCATGAACTTGTCAAGAGCGGCCAGGACCTCCCGCTCGGTAGCGGCGTCCAAGCCGGCAGTAGGTTCATCCAGGAGGAGAATCGGCGCGGCTTTCAGGAAAACGCGGGCAATAGCCACGCGCTGGCGCTGGCCGCCTGACAATGTCCGCCCGTTTTGTCCCACCATAGTGGCCAACCCGTCGGGAAGAACGTCTACCAGTCCGTCAAAGGCAGCCTGTCGTACGGCTGCGGCAATTTCCTCCCTAGCAGCGTCCGGTTTCGCCAGCCGGATGTTGTCCTCAATACTGGTATTAAACAGATAGGGGCGTTGGGGCACGACACCGATCATGTCCCTAAGCACCGCCGGCGGATAGGTCTTAAGTTCCCGGCCGCCCAGGCGGATGGACCCTCGGTCATAATCCCAAAAGCGTAGCAGCAGGGAAACAACGGTGCTTTTGCCGGCGCCGCTCGGACCGACAATGGCGATGCGCCCGCCGGCCGGTACGGTAAAGGATATGTCGCGCAAAACGTCAGTGGCCTGGGGACTGTAGCGGAAAGACAGGTTTGTCACAACGATATCGCAGTTTGCCGGGCGGGCGCAAACCGCGCCGGCGTCAACCGCCGGCGCCCCTTGGTCAATGACGGCGAACAGGCGGCGGGCGGCGGCCAGGCTGTGTTCGAGATAATGGGCAGCCAGCGGCAGCGGCATGACCGCCTCGAAACTGCCCTGGACCGCCAAGGCCAGCACAGCGATGTACACTTTTGCCAAATCCCCCTTTTCCGCCAAAACAACCGCCAAGACGGTGGTAGCCCATACGGCGCTGTGCATGATCAGACTGGCGGCGGCATTGGCCAGCGCCGCGAGGCGGGCGGCCGCTTTCTGCTTTTCAGCCAGAGCGGCGGCTTTGTTTTCTGTCTGCCGCACATAAGCTTCAACCTGGTTAAAAGCGGCCAGTTCCGTCATTCCCTCCAGAATGTCAACCAGCGCCGCCTTCAAACTGGCGCTGCTCTCAAGCAGCTGACCGGAGCGAAAGCGACTGATCCGGCTGATGATTAACGGCAGCAACAGCCCGGCGGCTAAAAAGGCGGCGGTAAGGATATAAGCAAACTGGACGTTAAAGGGTGCCAAAAACAGCCACATGCCGGCCAACACCAGCACCGCCGCTAAAGGCGGCAATACGACGCGGATATAAAAATGCTGCAGCACATCCACATCGGCTACCATCCGGCCCACGAGGTCGCCGCTCTTTTCTCCTGCCAGCCGGGCGGGAGCCAACGGCTCAAGTGCCGCAAAAAACCACACTCGGATCCGGCTCAGGCACCGCAGGGTGGCATCATGGGCGAAATACCGTTCTGCATAACGAAATACCGCCCGGGAGAGGCCAAAAAAGCGTACTCCGACAATGGCCAGCGACAATGCTGACAAAGGCGGGTGAAGGGCGGCGCTGGCAATAAGAAAAGCGGCGGCAGCCAGTAAGCCTGTGCCGCTGGCGACCGTCAGGACGGCAAAGACAAGGGCCAGCGTCATGGTGGCTGCCGCCGGTCTAATGACAATTTTTAACAGTCTGACTGCCGTACCCATCATTTAACCCTCCTCTCGCCAAGCCGACACCAGCCGGTAGTACAGCCCACCCCTGGCCATTAATTCGGCGTGAGTGCCTGTCTCGCTGATTGTTCCCTGGTCCAGGACAATGATGCGGCTGGCGTTGCGCACCGTCGTCAAACGGTGCGCAATAACCAGCACCGTCCGGTCACGCGTCAGCTTTTCTAGCGCCGCTTGGATGACCGCCTCGCTGTATGGGTCAAGGTTGGCCGTCGGTTCATCGAGAATGACCACCGGCGCGTCTTTTAAGAGCGCGCGGGCAATGGCCAGCCGTTGTGCCTCTCCGCCGCTCAAAGGGCGGCCGCCTTCTCCTACCATTGTGGCATAACCCTGGGGTAGCTTGCTAATAAACTGGTGCGCTCCGGCCCGCCTGGCCGCCTCCTCCACCGCTGCGCCAGATGCGTCCGGACAGCCCAGGCGGATGTTATCGGCCACTGTACCGGAAAAGATATGGGGCTGCTGGGGAACATACGCCACGTGGTTTAACCAGTCTGCCCGCCGGATGCGGCTGAGGGATAGGCCGTTCACTCGGATTTCGCCGCGGTCAGGTTCAATAAGCTTCATTAGGAGGTTGGCCACCGTCGTCTTGCCGGCGCCGCTTGGCCCGACCAGGGCTGTCTTTTTTCCCGGCTCCAGGGTGAAACTTACGCCGCATAAGGCCGGACGGGCACCGCCGTCAAAAGAATAGTACACATTATCAAATGTCACGGCCACCTCTTTTTGCCGGGATAAAGGCTCACCGCCGGCCTGCTCCCGGGGAAGCGGCGCCGCCAGCTCCTGAAAAAGGGATGCGGCGGCAGCGCTGCCGGCCATACTGGCGTGAAAATGGCCGCCCAGCAGCCGGAGCGGCAAATAGAATTCAGGAGCGAGCAGCAGGACAAAGAAGGCCTGAACAAAGGAAAGCTGCCCGTAGAGCAGCTTCAGGCCGACAGTGACGGCAACGACAGCCGTACTCAGCGTGGAAACAAGTTCCAGAACAAGGGCGGACAAAAGGGCTACACGCAGTACCGCCATTGTCGCTAGGCGCAATTCGTCGCTCATCCTGGCGATAACGGCGCACTGCTCTTTGCTGCGGCCGAAAATTTTCAGGGTGGTCAGGCCTTGGAGGACGTCGAAAAAATGAGCGCCGAGCACGGCAAGCCTGGCCCACTGGCGCCTACTTAGCCCCTCGGCCTGCCGGCCGATGAGGATCATAAAAAGGGGAATAAGGGGAGCGGTGACGAAAAGGAGCAGCCCTGCCGCGGCATCTTCCGCAGCAACGGCTAGCAGGACGGCGAGGGGCACAAGCACCGCCGTTGCCAGTTGGGGCAGGTACCGGGCAAAATAAGGCTCAAGGTCTTCTATCCCCGTAGTGAATAATGTAAGTAGTTCTCCCGTACTTTTCCTCGCCGTTCGGACTGGTCCCAGCGCCAGAATATGGCCGAGCAGGCGCCGGCGCAAATCGGCTTTGATCCGCGCGGCCAGCCGGTGGGCGGCCGTCTCGCCCAGCCCCAGCAGGACAGCCCGCGCTACTATGATGGCGAGCAGGACGGCGAGACTACCTTCTACGTCCGCCAGCCCATGCTCCGCCAAAAAAACGGCATGAACGACCTGGGCCAACAGAGCGGCCTGCCAGACTGCCAGCAGGCCGCCGCCCAGTCCCAGGCCGATAACGGCGGCCAACAACCATTTCTGTTTTTTCGCCTCGCCCAGCAGCGGCCTGCTGACCATAGTTCCTACCTCGCTAATATTCAAGGTTCTGTGGCGACACCCGCTTACGGAATACCCAGTACGTCCAGGCCTGGTACGCCAGGACAACGGGGACGAGCGTCAGGGCGGCGATGGTCATAATTTTCAGCGTATACGGAGTGGACGCGGCGTTGTAAATAGTCAGACTCCAGGCAGGATTGAGACTTGAGACGATGAGCCGGGGAAACAGACCGGCAAAGAAGGCCGCCGTTATCAGCAGGATGGTCAGGCTGCTCATTCCAAACGCCCAACCGCATTTTTGGTTTCGGACAAACAGATATGCCAGGACGAATGCGCCGACAGCCCCGCCGAAGGCTATACTGGCAAGGGTGCTGTTAAACAGGTCGGTATTAGTATAAGATAGCCATGCCAAAGCAAGGCAAGCAGCGGCGGTAGGCACGCCTAAGACGAGAGCTGCCTGACGCGCCCGCATCATAAGCTCGCCCTCCAGCTTAAGCGTGAGGAAGAGGGCGCCGTGGAAGGTAAACACCAGCAAAAACGCTACGCCGGCTACCAGTGTATAAAGGCTGAGGAGGTCAAAAAATGTACCTGCGTAGAGCATTTTGGCATTAATGGGAACGCCTTTGATCAGGTTGGCGACGGCCACACCCCAAAGCAAAGCGGGCACGGCACTGCCGCAAGTTATGCAAAAGTCCCAGACGCGGCGCCACATGAGGCTGTCGTCCTTGCTGCGGAATTCAAACGCCACCCCCCGTACGATTAACGCCAGCAGCATGAGGAAGAGGGCCATGTAAAAGCCGCTGAACAGGGTGGCGTAAACGTGGGGAAAGGCAGCAAACAGCGCCCCGCCGGCGGTGATCATCCACACCTCATTGCCGTCCCACACGGGAGCAATGGTATTGATAACCAATCGGCGCTCCAGGTCGCTTTTGCCAAGAAACGGCAGCAGAATACCTACCCCATAGTCAAACCCTTCGAGAAGGAAAAAGCCGGCAAACAATACGGCAACCAAAATAAACCACAGGATGCTCAGTTCCATAACGTCGCCCCCTTTGTCGCATTTGGCGCTGCCGCCGGCGCCTGGTCCGCCGGGCCCTGCACGACAACCTTGCGCATGAGATAACCTGCAGCGGCGGCCAACACGCCGTAAACTGCCGTAAACCCTATCAGGGTAGTCCATATTTCCCCGGCCGTAACGGTTGGGGATACCGCCTGGTCAACCCGCTGGAGACCGTACACGATCCATGGCTGACGACCGGCCTCGGCGACAAACCATCCGGCGGAATTAGCAATGTAGGGAATGGGCAGACTCCATACAATGGCTTTGAGAACCCTGGTGCTGCTTTCCAGCTGGTTGGTCCGCCATAAATAAGCGCTCACCACGGCCAGCAGCGCCAGCCAGCCGCCGGCGGCGACCATGATGCGGAAACTCCAGAATACGGGGGTAACGGGAGGTATGTAATCACCGGGACCATACTTTTGGACATACTCAACCTGCAGCTCCTTTAGGCCCTTTACCTCACCGCCGGTCGAATTATGGACTAAAAAGCTCAGCAAGCCGGGAATTTGCAGTTCGGCCGTATTGGCCTTATTGCCTTCGTCAATGGCGGCAAATAGGGCGAACGGCGCGGGATCCGCCGTTTCCCAAAGCGCCTCGGCGGCTGCCAGCTTCATGGGCTGCGCCTTCGCCAGGTACTGGGCCTGCATATGCCCACTGCCGATAAGCAGCAGGACGCCGATAAGGGTGCAAATCAGCCCCATGGAGAACGATGCGCGAAAAAACTCGCGATTGGTCTGGCGTAAGAAGTGCCAGGCGCTGATCGCCATTACGAACACCCCTGCCGTGACCAGTCCGGCCAGAAAAGTATGAGGATACTGGTGAGCAACGTACGGGTTGGTAATGAGGGCAAGAAAATCGGTCATTTCCGCGCGACCGTTTTGGATGGTATAGCCTACGGGCGACTGCATGAACGAGTTGGCTACCAGGATCCAGAAGGCTGATAAGTTGCTGGAAAAAGCGACAATGGCAATACACGCGGCATGTACGGCTTTCGGCAACTTATCCCAGCCGAAAATCCATAGCCCTAAAAAAGTAGACTCCAGAAAGAACGCCGTCAGGGCTTCCAGCGCCAGGGGAGCACCGAAAATATCCCCCATAAACCGGGAATATTCCGACCAGTTCATGCCAAAGTGAAATTCCTGGACAATACCGGTGACAACCCCCATGGCGAAATTGATAACAAACAGCTTGCCCCAGAACTGCGTCAGCTTTTTGTACAGTTCATTGCCGGTACGCACATAAATTATTTCCATGATCGCAACGAGAATAGACAGCCCCAGCGTCAAAGGCACGAACAGAAAATGGTAGGTCGCAGTAACGCCGAACTGCCAGCGGGCCAAAAAAAGTTCGCTCATCTTTTTCCCTCCATTTCCTCCTGAGTTCTGCGTTGGGAGGCCAGGGTAGCAAAATCTGCCTGCCGCAGCGCGGCGACAAGCTCAGCCTGAATTTGCCCTAGCACGGCATGGACGGGACATTCGTGGGTGCAGTGCTTGCTGCACGCCGTCCGGTCGGCGAGGCAGCGGTGAATGGTGACCTCGCCCTCTATGGCGCAAATGATGTCCCAGATCGTGATTTCCTCCGGCCGTCTAGCCAGGGCAAATCCGCCGTCTGTGCCGCGGTAAGACTTAATCAGACCGGCCTGGGTAAGGGACCGCATAATTTTGAGCAAAAACCGCTGCGGAATATTTTCTTGTTCTGCCAGCGTTTGTCCGTTTACTACCTGACCGGATGGCAGGCATGCAAGATGGAGTACGATGCGGAAAGCGTAATCGGTTGCTTGGTTAAGCTGCATAGGGCCTCCTTAATATATACTATACCGGTATAGTATTAATTATATCATAGCATTGTAAAAATTATCCTGTCAATAAGCTAGCGTATTAATTTTCTTGAATTTTTCGTCTCCGCCCGCGCTCGCCGCTTCACGGCATAGCCGTCCAACCTGGGGCATTATCGGGACGTAACCGGCCGCTCATGCCTTCACCTCTCCCTGCAATACCGCAGCGGCTTGCAGGAAGAAAAGCAGGGAGAAATAGAATTGATATTTATAAAGAGCCATTAGTAAGGGCTAAAGATATTAAGACTATGCATCGAACAGCAAACACGCACTAAAAACTATAGCCTGTGGGAGGATGTAACATTTTGAGGCGCGATATGGAAAATGACATTGGCAAAAGAACCATTCCCGCCTTTTTGCGGTATGTGGGGCCAGGGATTTTGGTGACGGTGGGGTTTATTGATCCGGGCAACTGGGCGACCAATTTGGCGGCGGGGGCGGAATTTGGCTATAAGCTTTTGTGGATGGTGACGCTGGCGACGGTGATGTTGATTATTTTGCAGCACAATGCGGCGCATCTGGGGATTGTGACCGGGCTGTGCCTGGCCGAGGCGGCGGCGCTCCACCTGCGGCCGCTGGTCGCGCGGGCGGCGCTGGCAACGGCGGTGTTGGCGGCGGTGGCCACGGCCATGGCCGAGATTTTGGGCGGGGCGATCGCGCTCAACATGCTGTTTGGCCTGCCGCTTAAGGCGGGGGCGCTGCTGGTGGCCGGCCTGTGCGGCTGGCTGCTGTGGTCTAATTCGTACCGCCGGCTGGAAAAGATTATTATCGGTTTTGTGTCGCTGATCGGCCTGTCGTTTTTGTTCGAGCTTAGCTTGGTGAAGGTCGACTGGGCGCAGGCGGCGGCCGGCTGGGTGACGCCGGCGCTGCCTGCCGGGGCGCTGACGGTTGTCATGGGTGTGCTGGGCGCGGTGGTCATGCCGCACAATTTGTTTTTGCATTCCGAGGTCATCCAGAGCCGCCAGTGGAATCTTGAGGACGAGGCAGTCATCCGGCGCCAGCTCAGGTATGAGTTTTTGGACACGCTGCTATCCATGGGGATCGGATGGGCGATCAACAGTGCGATGATTTTGATCAGCGCCGCCGTGTTTTTTGTTCACGGCGCGACGGTCGATGACCTGGTTCAGGCCCAGGAACTGCTCAGGCCGCTCATGGGCAGTGCGGCGGCGACCGTATTTGCCGTGGCACTGCTATTTTCGGGCCTATCTTCCACCACGACCGCCGGCATGGCGGGGGCGAGCATTTTCGCCGGCCTGTTTGGCAAGGCATATGACAGCCGTGACCGGCATTCGCTTATCGGCATCCTGATCACCTACGGCGGGGCGCTGGCGGCGCTATTGGCCGTCGAGCGGCCGTTCGAAGGGCTGATTTACTCGCAGGTGGCACTCAGCATGCAGTTGCCGCTGACGGTATTTTTGCAAGTTTACCTTACGTCTTCGCCCAAGGTGATGGGCAAATACGCCAATTCCCCCCGGCAGAAACTGGTGCTGCTAGTCGTAGCCGCGGTGGTGACGGCGCTCAATGTGCTGCTAGTTAAGGACATGCTCGCGTGACGTAGAAAGTCAAGGCGCAAAGCAAAAAGTGGCGCATTTTCCCCTAAAGTTTTGCCGCCAACTTTTCGATAATAAATATGAAAACAAACCCCAAGCCGAGGTGTTATCCATGGAAGTAACTGTCAAGCCGATAGATAAAATGGCAGCGCTTACGTCCCAGCGCGTGGCGCCGGGGGAGAACGCGCCCAAAGCCGAAGCTGTGCCCAAGGCCGACCAGGCCGGAACCCAGGCGCGTTCGGCGGAACCCGATCAGGAGAAAAAGCAGCTTAGCCGCGACGAATTAAGTGAAATCAGCCAAGAATTGAACAAATTCATGCAGCTGCTCAATGCCAACATTCAATTTGCCTTGCATGAAAAGACGCAGCGGCTGATGGTTCAAGTGGTGGATACGAAAGAGCAAAAGGTGCTTAAGGAATTCCCCCCGCACGAATTATTGGACACCATTGCCAAAATCCGGGACTATGTCGGTTTTTTGCTGGATAAGCGGGCCTGACCGGCCTTTAAATTTAAATAATATCAGGAGGCGATAGCGATGGGGATGCGGACCTACGGTCTGAGCGGGTCGGGCCTGGACGTCGACCAGCTGGTCAAAGACCTGATGAAGGCGCGCCGCGCATCGTATGATAAACTATACCAGAAGAAGACGCAGCTGGAGTGGAAAAAGGCCGACTACGCGACCATGTACAGCACGATCAAAAGTTTTCGCGAGACGACGGTCTTTAACTATAAGCTGCAGGGCACTCTGGCGCCGAAGAAGGTGGCGTCCGGCAATGAGGCGGTGGTGACGGCTACGGCCAACGCCGACGCCGCCAATGTCAACCATACTATTACCGTGACCCAGCTGGCCGGCGGGGTGACCCTAGGCAGCAATGGGCCCATCACGACCGGCGCCAGCAAGGATACATTGGCCGCCCAGTTCGGTCTGACCGGCGGGTCGTTTGATATTAAGATAACCAACGGGACGATCAGCAAGACGATTACTGTCGACCCCACGAAGAGCATCTATGATTTCGTCAGTGCCATCAACAGCGCCGGCGTCAATATTAAGGCCAATTACGACGCCACGCTTGACCGGTTTTTCTTGTATACCACCGGCACCGGCGCCACGGTGGGGATTGATTTTACCGGCAGCAGCACCGCCGGTATTGATTTTCTGCAAAACAAACTGAAAATCGCCACTGTTTCCGGCGTGACGACCGCCGGGGTTACCAGTACGGCGAGTACCGGCTTTGTGTCGACCGACGTGCTGTCCAGTAAGATTAGTGGTCTGCCGGCGACGTTCAACCTGAAGCTTACCAACGGTGCGAAAACCGCCAACATCACGCTTAATAGCAGCGATACGCTGCAGCAGGTGATCGATAAAATCAACGCTGCCGGGGTAGGCGCGGCGGCTAGTTTCGATAACGGAACCGGCAAGTTCACGCTGCAGGCGACCAGCGGCACGCTTGATCTAACCGGCAGCGACAGCGCTGCTTTGCAACTTTTTATTGACAAACTAAAGCTGCCGGCCAATCTGCCGACCGTCCATGGCCAGGACGCCATCTTTACCCTTGACGGCGTAAACCTCACGCAGGCAAGCAATACTTTCACCATTTCCGGCGTTACCTACAACCTGAAGGCGGTGGGAACGGCGTCAGTGGCGGTATCGCCCGATAATGATAAGGCGATTGCCAATGTCAAGGCCTTCATCGACGCGTATAACTCTGTCCTGGACAAAATCAACGCCGAACTGAAGGAGGAGCGCTATCCCGATTACCTCCCGCTTACCGACGAGCAGCGCAAGGAGATGAGCGAGAGCCAGGTCACGGAATGGGAAAAATTGGCCAAGAGCGGCATGCTGCGCCGCGACCCCATCCTCCAGGATACTCTATTTAAAATGCGCTACGATATCGCGACACCTGTCCAGGGGGTGACCGGCCAATATACCAGCTTGTCCAGCATCGGCATCACGACCGGCGACTATTCGGAAGGCGGCAAGTTGTATCTGGACGAGACCAAGCTCAAAGCGGCGCTGGAAGCCGACCCGGATATTGTGAACAAACTCTTCGGCAGCAACGGAGCTACCCGGGAACAAGACGGCGTGGCCGTCCGGCTGTATGATACGCTTAAGGGCGCGCTGGATAAAATCAAAGGCGAAGCCGGCACTTCGGCCGCGGTTGATGGCGATACAACCAGCGTGCTGGCTCAGCGCATCAAAGATTATCAAAAGCAGATGGAGGCCATGGACCGCCGGCTTAAGGACATCGAGGATAGGTACTACAAGCAATTTGACGCCTTGGAAGTAGCCTTAAGCAAGATGAACCAGCAAACCGGCTGGCTCCTGCAGCAGTTTAGCAGCCGATGAGGAGGAAGATGCAGATGAACGCAATGAACATGGCCAACGCCTATAAAACGCAACAGATCATGACGGCGCCGCCGGAGCAGCTGACCTTGATGCTGTACAACGGCGCCATCAAGTTCGTCGATGAAAGCATTCAGGCGATCGAGCAGCGTGATTTCCCCAAGGCCCATGCCAGCAACCTGCGGGCTCAGGACATTGTCCGCGAGCTGATGGTGACGCTGGACATGCAGTATGAGATTGCGAAGACATGGTATCAGCTGTATGACTATATTCTCTACCGCCTGATTCAGGGCAATATCAAGAAGGACAAAGACCAGCTCCAGGAAGCCCGCGGCATGCTGCAGGAATTTCGCGACACCTGGGTGGAAGCCATGAAGCGGGCCCGGGCCGGTCAGGCCGCCGTCGGCCAGGCGGTCGGGCGCTAGCTATGGATGAAGCAGTGCGGAGCGGGCGCCAGCTGTGGCAGGATTATCTGTTTCTTACCCGGGAAATGGGCAAGTGCCTGGCGCGCAACGATTTTGACCTGTTTACCGAGCTTCTCGGACAGCGCCAGCGGCTGCAGGAGCTAATTGAGGCGGCAGGCGACCAGGAATTTACTCGCTCGGCCGCCGGAAGGCAGCTGTTCGCGGCTATCCAGGCGGAAAATGCAGCAATCACCCGCCAGCTGCAGCTTTTTTTGAACAGGGCTAAAACCGCGCAGGCGGCCACAAGGGCCTACGAGCGTTTCACCGCCACGGCGGTCGTCGGCAGGCAAATGGACCGTCAGACGTAGCGGGCGCCATTGAAACATTTTTCTTGCATTTTTCTGCCACCAAAACTATAATCTAAGGTAGAGACTTTTGCTTAGGTCTGTGGTTGAAAATCGATGCCAGTCGCAGGCGAAACGATCCACGTAAGGGGCGTTAAAGCGTCCTGATCATGGTGCGGCTTAGATGTAAGTCCTGCCGGCCGTGTGGCCGATGGTACGGTAGATAATACGGGGTGCTGTCATCAGTTGGTTGCCGGCCGAGAGGAGTAGTAGTGAGGGGACACAAGCGTCTAGTAGCGAACCTTCCAGCAGGCGGGTGTGGGGGCAAAGACCAGGTCGGCTAAGCAAGGGTTAAATTTCTAATCAGGTGAGGGGATTTCTTTAATGGCTTTCCAGGACAAAACACTCAAGTGCAAAGACTGCGGTGCTGAGTTCGTTTTCACTGCAGGCGAACAAGAATTTTATGCGGAGAAAGGGTTCGAAAACGAACCGGCCCGGTGCCGCAGCTGTCGTGAGGCCAAACGGCGTCAGCGCGAAGGCGGCGAGGCTGCACCGCAGCGGGAAATGCACGAAGTCGTGTGTGCCCAGTGCGGCGTGACAACGCAAGTCCCGTTCAAACCGCGTAATGACCGCCCCGTTTACTGCCGTGACTGCTTCAATGCCAGAAGACAATAGGTACTGACGGAAAAGAGCGCCCGGATTTAGATCCGGGCTTTGTTTTTTGGTATGAGGTATGAGGTATGAAGTATGAGGTATGAGGTATGAGGTATGGGGTAGGTTTTAACCGCAAAGGCCGCGAAGAACGCGAAGGGTTTTATTATTTTTACCACTTGACTAATTATACAATATAACTGTATAATTATAAACATAAGCGAAATGGTTGATCGGGGGAGGTAAATTACATGTCCAAGAAACTGGTTGCGTTCATTGTGTTGGGAATCTTTCTGCTGTCTCTGGGTCTGGCAGGCTGCGGCAGCCAACAGGCGGCCCAACCAGCCAAGCCGAAGGTCCTCAAAGTCGGCACTGATGCCGCGTTTGCTCCGTTTGAGTTCCAGGATGAAAAAACAAAAGAATATGTAGGTTTTGATATCGACCTGATCAAAGCCATTGCCAAGCAAATGGGTATGGAAGTACAGATCCAGAGCATGGGCTTTGACGGTCTGATTCCAGCGCTGGATGCCGGACAGA
>NZ_AAWL01000020.1 GCF_000169155.1 Thermosinus carboxydivorans Nor1 | reverse complement strand
TAATACCGTAACCGTTTGCGGCCTTAGCGTACTTTGTGGTTTTTTACGTTTTTTTAAGCAGAAAAATTCATTTGACAGCATAAGGGGTGGGGCATATAATCTTTATGTGCAAGAATATACATTCATATGCATAAATAGTCTGGTTGAGATAAAGGTGAGGGAAAATGAATTTTGATTTTGATTTAGTTGTCCGCTCGTTCCCGCTGCTTTTGGCGGGTGCCGGCATTACCGTCCAGATTACGGCCATCAGCGTCGGCATCGGCTTGTTGATCGGCATGTTTGTCGGTATGGCCCGCCTTTCGAACATCTGGCTGTTGCGGGCGGCCGCCACCGTCTATGTGGATTTTTTGCGCGGTACGCCGCTTTTGGTGCAGATCTTTATCATTTATTTTGCCATTCCCATTGTCATCGGCCAGCGGATTGACCCGTTTATCGCCGCCATCACCGCTTGCGGCATCAATAGCGGCGCTTATGTGGCCGAGATTTTCCGGGCGGGCATCCAGTCGATCGACAAAGGGCAAATGGAAGCAGGGCGCTCGCTGGGCATGAGCTGGGCCCAGACCATGCGCTACATAATTTTGCCCCAGGCGTTTAAACGCATCATTCCCCCGCTCGGCAATGAGTTTATTGCTATGCTCAAGGACTCGTCGCTGGTATCGGTCATTGGCTTTGAGGAACTTACCCGCCGCGGCCAGTTAATCATTGCCCGGACGTACGGCTCGTTTGAAATTTGGCTGACCGTCGCTTTCATCTACCTCGTCATGACGCTGACCATTTCTCGCCTGGTAGATTATCTGGAGCGGAGGTACAAGATCGATGATAAGCATTAAAAATGTTCATAAGAAGTTCGGCAACCTCCATGTGCTCAAAGGAGTCAACGCCCATGTGAACGAGCAAGAAGTGGTCGTAATCATCGGCCCCAGCGGCTCAGGCAAGAGCACGTTGCTGCGTTGCATCAACTATCTCGAACAGCCCACCGAAGGCGAAATTATCGTCGACGGCATTCCTCTTAACAGCGAGGTTAATATCAACAAGGTGCGGGAAGAAGTGGGGATGGTGTTCCAGCGTTTCAATCTGTTCCCCCATATGACGGTGCTGGACAACATCACGCTCGCTCCCACCGTCGTGCGGAAAATGCCGAGGGCAGAGGCGGAAAAAATCGCCATGGATCTCTTGGCCAAAGTCGGGCTGTCGGACAAGGCCCACGCCTATCCCGAGCAGCTGTCCGGCGGTCAGCAGCAGCGGGTGGCTATTGCCCGCGCCCTGGCGATGCGGCCCAAGGTCATGTTGTTCGACGAGCCGACGTCTGCCCTCGACCCGGAAATGATTAAAGAGGTGCTGGATGTTATGAAGACGCTGGCCAACGAAGGGATGACTATGGTGGTGGTGACCCATGAGATGGGCTTTGCCCGCGAGGTGGGCGACCGGGTTATTTTCATGGACGAAGGCCGTATTATCGAGGAAGGCACCCCGGAAGAGCTTTTTACCAATGCCAAAGAGGAACGGACCCGCAGCTTCCTTTCCAAGATTCTGTAACCTTTGTGCGTTGACATGTCTTTCCAGGTGTGGTATAGTGGGATAGTGGTCATTGTTAGTGGCCTGTAGCAACATGTTTTTAGGAGGAATTTTCATGATCGGTAAAGTAAAATGGTTCAACGCGGAGAAAGGCTATGGTTTCATCGAGCGGGAAGACGGCGGCGACGTTTTCGTTCACTTCTCGGCCATTCAGGAGCAGGGCTTCAAATCGCTGACTGAAGGGCAAACGGTGGAGTTCGACATCGTGGAAGGCACGCGTGGACCGCAGGCTGCTAACGTAGTAAAACTAGTAAAAAGTTAACCAACCCGGCGTAACTGCCGGGTTTTTATGTTTAGGGTAAACTATTTTAACCATAGAGATGATCATGCCGATAAATCGGCACCACAAAGCATGAAAATAGTTATTCAACCGCGGAGAGCGCGATTTCATTGCGCTAAAGTAAAAATACCCTCCGCGTCCTCTGTGGTTCTATAATATAATTCATGCGCGACTACTGTCGCGCGCGTAGCCCTTTGCGTTCTTTGCGTCTTTGGCGGTTTTATTAAAAAGCGCAAAATTCGACAACTATTTACAATTTTAAATGAATTTTTTGACAGGAATTTTTAATTTCATGGGGAATAATACTAAATAGAACTCTCGAAAGGGGATGGGGTAATATGGCAATTATCGTTCGAGGCAAGAATATCGACGTTACACCGGCGCTCAAAGACTATGTGGCGAAGCGGGTTGGCAAAATCACGAAGTATTTTGATGCTCTCGGCGAAATTACTGTAATCCTCACCGTGGAAAAAGGCCGCCATATCGTGGAGGTGACGGTGCCGGTCAACGGCATGCTGTTGCGGGGCGAGGAAGCCACCACCGATATGTACGCCTCAATCGACCTGGTAATCGAAAAGCTGGAAAAACAGATAGAAAAATATAAGACCAAAATTGCTCGTAAACTGCGGGCCGGAACCTTCAAGACCGACCTTGTCGCCGGTAATGGCGGGGAAAGCGAAGATTTCCGGGTGGTCAAAACCAAGCGGTTCCCGGTCAAGCCGATGGATGTGGAAGAGGCCATCATGCAGATGAACCTCATCAACCACGACTTCTATGTGTTTATGAACGCCGAAACGGAACAGGTCAATGTCATCTATCGTCGCAAAGATGGCAACTATGGCTTGATTGAGCCTGAGTTTTAACACGCAAAAATCCCGGTGAGCTCTTGCTCACCGGGATTTTTGCCTTAGCGCAGGCGCCGCTTAAGGATAATTTCGGCCAGCGAGGCTTGTTCCAGCTCGGCGGCCTTGGCCGCGAATTCCTGGCGGGTGAACAGGCCTTTTTCCACCAAGAGCTCGATGAGAACCGAGATGGCCAGGGTATTGCGGTAATCGACGGTTTTCATGTCGGCAATCTGCCCGACGATGTCGATGGTGTTCATGCTGGTTCCTCCGGAAAAAGTACATTCACCTATATTCTTTCCCGCCAATAAAAAATTTAAACATTATTTTAACCGCGGAGATAATCATGCCAATAAATGGCGCCACAAATAATAAAAAATTATTTTTAACCACGGAGAACACAGAGGCGCGATATTCATCGCGCTAACAAATAACAAAAATTTTTTCTCCGCGCTCTCTGTGGTTCTTTACATGTTCAATATAAACTCCCCGGTTGGTAAATACTACACGGGAAAAGGGTTTTTCGGCTCTGCGCCGAATTTTTGACTTATTTGCCTCCTTCTGGTAAAATTTTATAATAGGCATTAATTCTAGGGAGTGATAGCGTGCTAGGGTTTCTCAAGAAACTGTTTGGCGACGACAATGAACGCGAACTCAAGCGTATGATGAAATATGTGGATAAAATCAACGCGCTGGAACAGGACTTTATCAATATGAGCGACGCCTCCCTGACTGCCAAAACCGGGGAATTTAAGCGGCGGCTGGAAAAGGGCGCGACGCTGGAGGACCTGCTGCCCGAGGCGTTTGCCGTGGTGCGGGAAGCGTCGCGCCGGGTGCTCGGCATGCGGCACTTTGACGTGCAGCTCCTCGGCGGCATTGCCCTGCACGAGGGGAAAATCGCCGAAATGCGCACCGGTGAAGGCAAGACGTTGGTGGCGACGCTGCCGGTGTATTTAAATGCTCTTACCGGCAAGGGCGTCCATGTTGTTACTGTCAACGATTATCTGGCCCGGCGGGACAGCGAGTGGATGGGCAAAGTGTATCGTTTCCTGGGCCTGTCCGTGGGGCTTATTGTCCACGGGCTGGACTACGCCGACCGCAAGCTGGCCTATAGCGCCGATGTGACCTATGGCACCAACAACGAGTTTGGCTTCGATTACCTGCGGGACAACATGGTCATTTATCCCGAGCAGATGGTGCAGCGGGAGCTTAACTACGCCATCGTCGACGAGGTGGACAGCATCCTCATTGACGAGGCGCGGACGCCGCTGATTATTTCCGGGCCGGGGGAAAAGTCCACCGACTTGTATTATGTCTTGGCCCGGATCGTGCCCAAGCTCAAAGAAGGCGAAGACTATACGGTGGATGAAAAGGCCCGTACCGTGGCCCCGACTGAGAGTGGCATTGCCAAAGTGGAAAAAGCGCTGGGCGTGAAAAACCTCTATGAGAGCGACAATATGCAGCTCTCCCATCATTTCAACCAGGCTCTGCGGGCTCATGCTCTGATGAAGCGCGACCGCGACTATGTGGTGAAAGACGGCCAGGTCATCATTGTCGACGAGTTCACCGGCCGGCTGATGTTTGGCCGCCGCTACTCCGACGGTCTCCATCAGGCCATTGAGGCCAAGGAAGGCGTGAAGATCGAGCGGGAAAGCCAGACGCTGGCGTCCATCACCTTCCAGAATTATTTCCGGATGTATCGCAAGCTGGCCGGCATGACCGGCACGGCGAAGACGGAGGAGGAAGAGTTCCGCAAGATCTACGGCCTGGACGTTGTCGTCATCCCGACGAATAAGCCGGTTATCCGTGAGGACCTCCCGGACGTCATCTATAAGACCAAGCGGGCCAAGTACAAGGCCGTAGTCCGGGAGATTATCGAGCGGCACCGCAAGGGCCAGCCTGTCCTGGTCGGCACCACCTCGATCGCCCAGTCAGAAGAACTGAGCGCCATGCTGAAACGGGAAGGTATCCCGCATAACGTTCTCAATGCCAAATACCATGAGCTGGAAGCCCAGATCGTGGCCCAAGCCGGTCAGCGCGGCGCTGTCACCATCGCCACCAACATGGCCGGCCGCGGTACCGACATAGTGTTGGGCGAAGGCGTGGCCGAGCTCGGCGGCCTGCATATCATCGGTACTGAGCGGCATGAGAGCCGCCGCATCGACAACCAGCTGCGCGGCCGGGCCGGCCGGCAGGGCGACCCTGGTTCATCGCGGTTCTATCTGTCGCTGGAGGACGATCTTATGCGTCTGTTCGGGTCGGACAACATCGCCACGATCATGGATAAACTGGGCATGGAGGAAGATGAGCCCATTGAACATCCTCTCATCACCCGCTCGATCGAGCAGGCCCAGAAGAAGGTGGAGGCCCGCAACTTCGAAATCCGCAAGTATGTCCTCGAGTACGACGATGTTATGAACCAGCAGCGGGAAGTCATCTACAGCCAGCGGCGCAAGATTTTGATGGGCGAGAACTTGCGGGAGCATATCTTCCCCATGATCGAAAAAATCATCGACCGCGGCATGGAGCTGTACGCCAACGAAAAAGTCTACCCCGAAGAATGGGATTACGATGCTCTCATCGAATACTGTGAAGGGTATTTTGCGCCGGCCGGTCGGCTGACCAAAGAAGAGCTGGCCAGGCTGAGCCGCGACGAGCTGCGGGAAGAGCTCGTTAAGGTGGCGACCGAGGCCTATGATGCGCGCGAACGGCTCTTTGGCGCCGAAACGATGCGAGAGCTGGAAAAGGTGGTTATGCTCAAGGTGGTCGACGCCAAGTGGATGGACCACCTTGATGCCATGGATATGCTGCGCGAGGGCATTGGTCTGCGCGCCTACGGCCAGAAGAACCCGCTCATCGAATACAAGATTGAGGCCTACGACATGTTCCAGCAGATGATTGACAACATCCAGCAGGACATCGTCAAGTTTATTTACCACGTCAATATTGTCAGCCAGCCTGAAGACCACCTCCAGCACGCCCACACCAGCCACGGCGAGGACGAGCAGGCGGCCAGCCATACCCCGGTGGTCAACAAAAACCATATCGGCCGCAATGACCCTTGCCCCTGCGGGTCAGGCAAGAAATATAAGAAGTGCTGCGGGGGCAGGTAAATAAAGAGTGAGAGGAGTATTGTTTTGTTACTGGAAGAACTGGAGAAAGAAATCGAATTCTTAGGGCAAAAATTGGACGAAGTGAGGGTTTCTCTTTTGACGTCGCTGGCAAAGAGGAGAGAATTGCCCTTTTGGAACATAAAATGAGCGCTCCCGACTTCTGGGATGATCCGGCGGAGGCGCAAAAAATCGCGCAGGAAGTGACAGCCCTCAAGGACAGCATCAGCCAATACCAACAGCTGCGCAGCCGCCACAGCGATGTGGCCGCCTTGTGGCAGCTTGGCATGGATGAAGGGGACGACAGCGTTTATGACGAGGTGGCCGCCGAACTGCGCGCGCTGGCGAAAGACCTGGAGCAGCTGGAGCTTACCGTTCTCCTGACCGGCGAGTATGATGCTAATAATGCCATCCTTACCCTCCATGCTGGGGCCGGGGGCACGGAAGCCCAGGACTGGGCCCAGATGCTGCTCAGGATGTATATGCGCTGGGCGGAAAAGCGCGGCTACAAGGTGGAACTCTTGGATGCGCTGGCCGGTGAGGAGGCGGGCATCAAAAGCGCCACCATCACCGTCGCCGGCCGCAACGCTTACGGTTATCTCAAGGCGGAAAAAGGTGTTCACCGCTTGGTCCGCATTTCGCCGTTCGACGCTTCCGGCCGCCGCCATACGTCCTTCGCGGCGGTCGATGTCATGCCGGAAATCGATGACAATACGGAAATCGTAATTAATCCCGCCGATCTTAAGATCGATACCTTCCGTTCCGGCGGCGCCGGCGGCCAGCATGTCAACAAGACCGAATCGGCGGTGCGGATCACCCACTTGCCCACTGGCATTGTCGTCCAGTGCCAGAGTGAGCGGTCGCAGATCCAAAACCGCGAACAGGCCATGCGGCTCTTACGGGCCAAGCTGTTTGAGCTGGAACGGCAAAAGCGGGAACAGAAAAAGTCCGAGCTGGCCGGCGACTATCAGGCCATCGAATGGGGCAGCCAAATCCGTTCCTATGTTTTCCACCCCTATAACCTGGTCAAAGACCACCGGACTAATGCCGAAACGGGTAATGTGCAGGCCGTGATGGACGGCGAAATCGACCTCTTTATCGAAGCCTACCTGCGCGGCGGCAAGAAGGAGTAGTTTATAGCCTGGGGAGGCGTAGACCTATGAAACGCCTGTTATCCATTTTGTTTCTGCTGCTGGTGGTGGTCTTTGCCGCCGCCGAGACGGTTCTGCCCCGTTTGGTCGGCGATGCGGTAGCCCAGGGAATGCGCGCGGCTACTGGCAGCAATCAGGTGACGGCCGCGGTGCAGAAACGGCCGGCCCTCTTGATGCTGGGCGGCGCGTTTGACAAAATCACGGTCACCGCCTTGGATGCCAAAATTGACAAATTAACCTTTCGGGAACTGCGGGCCATGCTGACTGACGTGCAGCTGGACCGGGACAAACTGTGGGCTCGCCAGGCCGCCATTGAGCGCGTGCGTGATGTGGAGCTGACAGGTACGATAACCCAGGATGAGTTGGCCCGCTATTTAAATCAGACGGTCAAAGGCGTGCGTAATGCGGCCGTAGTAATCACGCCGGGGAAAATGCAGGTCACTACCACTTACTCGCTGGGCGGTTTGGCCAGTATGGTTATTGCGCTGGAGGGGAAGGTGGCGTCTGACGGCCAGCGTATTAAGTTTGTCACCGAGCGGTTTTTCCTCAACAATATGCCGGTTGGCGGGACCAGCGGGTCGGTGCTGGCCGAAATCCCGCTCCTTGATTTGAAAAAATTGCCCTTTGGCGTAATCGTGCGCGACATTGTGATGGAAAACGGACAAGTGACCATCAGCGCCGACAACCGGCCGCGGTAGCGCCTGCGACAATGCCATTATGTAAGGTGGAGAGAGAGTTTTGGCAACATATCGCTACAATCCAGTCTTGCTGGTTCTGATTGTCATTGGCCTGGCTGCGGCGCTCATCGTGAACTGGCAGCGCCACGGCGTAGAACAGGCCAACAGTCGCGTCGAGATGGTCATGGATTATGAAGATATCGTGGAGCTTTCCCAGACGGAAGGGGTGCCGCTGGACGTTCTCATGCGGCAGTTTAAGGAGGCCGGCGTTACTACGCTGGCCGTCTATGAAACGACGCTGGAGAAACTTGCCAAGAGCGGCCGCCTGACCGCTTTATCCGGTGCGCAGCTGGCCGACGCGCAGCGGGCCGGTTATGCTGTCGACTCCGTGCTTGGCGGCAGCAATATTAATACAGAGGCGCTGTATGTGCTTGGCGACGGGCCGGTTTTTGAAGAGACGTGGTCTGATTTGATCCGCCGGCTGGGGCCGGAGCGGGTGATTCTGAAGGACGCTACACCCCGGCGCAAGGTGCTGGAAGTGCTGGCCAACCCGGAGAAGGTTATGAAATGGAACCTCGGCCTGCCGACCCATGAGCTCAAGGCGGCCAGCGGCTACGGCTTCAACGTCATCGCTCGGCCCACCAACTATACCAAGGTGCGGCCGGAGGACGTAGAGGCCGTCTTTGCCCGCCTGCAGGGCATTCCCAATGTGACCGGTATTATGTTTGTCGGGGAAGAAGTGCTGGGCTATCCTGACCTGCTAGCGCTCACGGCCCAGCGCATGAAGGAGCAGGGTCTTACGCTGGCCATGATTGAACACCCCCTGCAGCTGGGGTTTGTCCGCCAGGAGGGGCTGCTGCCGCTGGCCACGCTCCTTAATTACCAGGCGGCGCGCGTCTACGTTATCCCTAAGGACGAGCAGCCCAAGCTCAAGGTGCTTGAGGCGGCGCACCGCTGGGTGGTTACCGACCAGGAACGCAATATCCGCATCAACCTGCTGCGTAAATATGATAAAGCCGAGCCTGGCCAGACGGTCATCGAAACCAACTTGGCCTATGTCGCCGCCGTGAAACAGGGCCTGGTGGCCAAGGGCTTTACCATCGGGCCGGCCGGCACGTTTGCGCCTTATTTTCCCGCTGCCTGGCTGCTGGCCCTTGTTGTGATCGGCGCCACAGCGGCCGGGGTATTGTTTTTGACCCTTGTTTATCCTTTTGCCCCCCGCTATCAATACATATTGTTGGCGTTTATTGCTGCCGTGCTGGTCGTTCCCCTGCTCAAGGGCGGCGGTACGCTCACGCGCCAGGCGGCGGCTTTGGCCAGCGCCATCCTTATGCCCGTGCTGGCCATGACCTGGCAGCTTGACCGGTGGCGCCGCCGGCCGCCCACGCTTCCCGCGTCGCTCGGACGCATTATCGGCGACGGCGCGGCCAGCCTGACGCTGACGGTGCTCTTGGCTCTGACCGGCGGGTTTTATGTCGGCGCCCTGCTGGGCGATGTGCGCTTTTTGCTGGAAATGGAGATTTACCGCGGCGTCAAGCTCACCTTTGTGGCTCCTCTTGTCCTTATCACTGTTGTTTACCTTACCCGCTACGACCTGTTTGGCGGCAGCGAGGTGCGGGGATTGCGCGATCTGTGGCGGCAAGTGACGCTGCTACTGAATTGCCCGGTGAAGATTAAAACCTTGTTGGTCTTCGGCATAGCGGCCGTAGTATTGTGGGTGTTTGTCGGCCGGTCAGGCCATACGGCCGGTGTGCCGGTGCCGGCCATTGAAATCAAGCTGCGCACCTTCCTGGAACAAGTCATGTATGCGCGGCCACGGGAGAAAGAATTTATGATTGGCCACCCCGCCTTTTTCCTGGCCGTCATGGCTCTTTACCACAACTGGCCACGGGTGCTGCACTATGTCCTGGTCGTGGCGGCGACCATCGCCCAGGGTTCGCTGGTCGAGACGTTCGCCCATCTGCGCACGCCGGTGTTCATGTCGCTAGTGCGCGGCCTTGACGGCCTGGCCGTCGGCATTGTGTTCGGCGTCCTGGCCGTGGCAGGCATTTATCTTCTTCGCTGCCTGCTTAGCGCGCTGGCAAGGAGACCGGTTGCCAAATGAGTGAAATAGTTATTTCCGGCTACTACGGCTTCGCCAACGCCGGCGACGAGGCCATGCTGGCAGCCATGATCGAGGCTTTGACCGACCTGGAGCCAACGGTCAAGATTACGGTTATTTCCGGCAATCCTGTCGATACCCGGCGGCGCCACGGCGTGAACGCCGTTTACCGCCTTAATTATCCTGAAATCATCCGCGCCCTACAGCGGAGCGACCTATTGATAAGCGGCGGCGGGAGTCTGCTCCAGGATGTGACCAGCGACCGCAGTTTATACTATTATCTCAGTATCATGATGTTGGCCAAGAAACTAGGCAAGCCGGTCATGCTGTACGCCCAGGGCATCGGGCCGGTGCGGGGCGCGCTCGCCCGGGGTGCCATGCGCTATATTGGCAATATGGTGGACCTTATCACCGTCAGGGATCAGGGTTCCCGGGAAGAGTTGCAGCGCCTGGCGGTGACCAGGCCGCCAATTTTTGTGACAGCCGATCCGGTGCTGGCCATGCACCAGGTGGACAAAGAGATCGGCCGGGTTATCTTGCGTCGCCACGGCCTGGAGGGGGCGGCGCCGCTTATCGGTTTTTCCGTGCGGGAGTGGAAGGACTGGTGCTACTATAAGCAGGTGATTGCCCAGGCTGCTGACTATATGGCCGATGAGTTTGGGGCCCGGTTGGTGTTTATCCCCATGCAGTGGCCAGACGATGTGGCTGCGGCCGGGAAAATCGTCGCCCGCATGCGCCGTCCGGCGACACTGCTGGACGAGGAGTATACGACCGGGGAACTGTTATCATTGGTGGGCAATTTGGATATACTTATAGGCATCAGGCTGCATGCGCTCATTTTTGCCGCCGTAATGGAAGTGCCCATGGTCGGCGTCTCTTATGATCCAAAGATTGACCGCTTTCTGGAAACATTGGGCGAACGCCATGCCGGCACGCTGCAAAATGTCACGGTCGAGAGCCTGCTGGCGAAAGTGCGGGCCTTGTGGCCGGACGCCGGCCGGTCCGGCGAGATGCGGCGCGACCGCATCAATGCCTTGCGCCGCAAGGCATTCTGGAACGCGGAATTGGCCCTGGAACTCATTGCGCGCAAACGGGGTGAATAGCCGATGCGGCTAAAGTGGCTCAGGAACTATCTGGGGATTACGCTCGGGGCAGTGCTAACCGCCTTGGCGCTTAATATGTTTTTAATCCCTAACAAAGTGGCCGCCGGCGGTGTCAGCGGCCTGGCCACCGTCCTCCACTACCTCTTCGGCCTGCCGGTGGGCATGACCATGTTGGCGCTGAACATTCCGTTGTTTGTGGCCAGTGTCAAGGTTCTGGGGGCCCATTTCGGCATCAACACGCTGTTTGGCGCGGCGGCCTTGTCGGTCGCCATCGATGTCCTCGCTCCTTATACGCCGGTGCTGACCCACGACCTCTTGCTCAGCGCACTGTACGGCGGCGTGTTGTCCGGCATCGGCATGGGCATTGTCTTTCGGTTTAAGGGTACGACGGCCGGCACCGATCTGGCGGCGGCCATCGTCAATAAACTGCTGGGCGTCAGCATCGGTCAGTCGCTCTTAGCGATTGATTTCTTCGTCATTGCTTCGGCCGGCGTCGCCTTTGCCAGCGCCGAACTATCGTTATATGCGCTGATTTCCCTCTATGTTACCAGTAAGATTATTGACCTTATTCAGGAAGGCCCAAGCTCGGCAAAAGCGTTTATTATTATCACCGCCAGACCCGCAGTGGTGGCCAAGACCATCATGGAGGATGTCGGGCGGGGCGTTACTTTTGTGCAGGGCCGAGGAGCCTACAGTGGCACCTGCCGGGAAGTGCTGCTGTGCGTTGTCCATACCAGTGAAGTAACCCGGATTAAGGAACTTGTTTATGGTATTGATCCGCGCGCCTTTGTCATTCTCGTGGACGCCCATGAGGTGCTGGGCGAAGGTTTCACGCGCGGCAAATTTTGATTGAGGAGGGTTCTCCATGGCAGCTACTTTGACGGCCGAGCAGGCGGCGGAATTGGCCCGCCGGGCGAAAGCCATTCGGCGCCATATTCTTACCATGGTTACGGCGGCGAAATCGGGCCATCCGGGCGGTTCGCTGTCGGCCGCCGATATTCTGGCAACGTTGTATTTCGCAGAGATGAAGGTGGATCCGCACCGGCCGGACGACCCGGAGCGCGACCGCTTTGTCCTCAGCAAGGGCCATGCGGCGCCGGTGCTGTATGCAACACTGGCCGAGCGGGGCTTTTTCTCCCAACAGGAGCTGTGCACCCTGCGCCAGATCGACAGTCGCCTGCAAGGCCATCCGGACATGAAAATGACGCCCGGGGTGGACATGACGACCGGATCACTTGGCCAGGGCATTAGTGCTGCCTGCGGCATGGCGTTGGCCGGCCGCCTGGATGGCCGCCCGTACCGCGTCTATGTCCTGTTGGGCGACGGTGAACTGGAAGAAGGCCAGGTGTGGGAGGCGGCGATGTTTGCCGCCCATCACAAGTTGGATAATCTTACTGCTTTTGTTGATTATAACGGCTTGCAGATTGACGGGCCGGTGCGGGAAGTTATGTCGCCCCTGCCCATTCCCGACAAGTGGCGCGCCTTTGGCTGGAATGTACTGGAGATTGACGGCCACGACTACCATGCCATTTATGACGCCATCCAGACGGCGAAAACGGTCAAGGGTCGGCCGACGGTGATCGTGGCCCATACCGTCAAGGGCAAGGGCGTGGGCAGTATGGAGAATGTGGTTGACTGGCACGGCAAGGCGCCGTCGCGCCAAGAATGCGACGCTTTTCTTGCTGAGCTGGAAAAATAGGAGAGGTGTGTGCCATGGCAAAAGCAACGCGCGATGCATACGGCGAGGCGCTCAGGGAACTGGGCGGTCGCTATCAGGATATTGTCGTTCTCGACGCCGATTTGTCCAAGTCCACCAAGACCAACCTATTCGCCAAGGCCTATCCGGAGCGGTTTTTCAACTGTGGCATCGCGGAACAGAACATGATGGGCGTGGCGGCGGGCCTGGCGGCGGCCGGGAAAATCCCTTTTGTCTCCACCTTTGCCGTGTTTGCCACCGGGCGGGCCTTTGAGCAGGTGCGTACGTCCATCTGCTATCCGCGGCTGAATGTCAAGATTGCCGCCACCCATGCTGGGATCACGGTGGGCGAGGACGGCGCCACCCATCAGGCCAATGAGGACATCGCCCTCATGCGGGCCCTGCCGAATATGACGGTTATTGTGCCGGCCGACGCTACCGAAACCCACCAGGCGGTGCTGTTTGCCGCGAGTTACAAGGGGCCGGTATACCTGCGCTTGGGCCGGGCGCCGGTTCCGGACGTGTTCGGCGAAGGCTACGAGTTCCGTCACGGCAAGGCGAGTTTACTAGCCGAAGGCGCCGACTGTACGATCATTGCCAACGGCGTCATGGTCGGCCCGGCGCGGCGGGCGGCGGACGAACTCACCCAGGTAGGTTTAAGCGCTCGGGTGCTCAATATGGCGACGGTGAAGCCCATCGACCGCGAGGCTATCATCCAGGCGGCCGAAGAGACCGGGGCCATTGTGACGTGCGAGGAACATAGCATCATCGGCGGTTTGGGCAGCGCCGTGGCCGAAGTGGTGGTTGAGACTTGTCCTGTGCCCATGGAACGGGTAGGGCTGCTCGACGTTTTCGGCGAATCCGGTACGCCGGATGCGCTGCTGGCCAAGTACAACCTGACGGTGGCCGACATTGTGCAGGCGGCCAAGCGGGTTGTCAGCCGCAAACGCAAATAGACAGGGAAAGTGGAAATTGGCGACTCCTGCATGCATACACATGTAGTGAGTCGTTTTTTGTTTTGAGGAAAGCCAGAATATTAGGAACCACGGAGGACACGGAGGCTGATATTTTTTTACCTAACGCGATGAAAGCGCGTCTCTGTGTCCTCTGCGGTTAAAAATAGTTTTTCATTATTTGTGGTGCCGATTAATCGGCATGAATATCTTAGCGGCCTTTGCGGTTCTGTTAAAAAGGCTTCAGTTGGGAAGGAGGGGGTTGACATAAAATTATGGCCCGTCATTATGCTAGGTAGCAAAGTTATCCGAAGGTTCTGTGTGTGTGCGGCCGGCCTGGTGGCCATGACGAGTCTGGGGCCGGCCGCGGCCATGGCCGTTTCCATATTGATGTCGCTGGCCGTGTACGCCTATGTTTTCGGCCTGAAATTTGCGGTGGGGTTTATTATTTTGCTGCTTGTCCATGAGTTAGGCCATATCATTGCCTCGCGGGTGGTGGGGCTGCGAACCGGCGGCCCCATGTTCGTGCCGTTCGTCGGCGCGGTGATAAGTCTGCACAAACCGCCGCAGAGCGCCAAGATGGAAGCCAATATCGCCATCGGCGGGCCGGCGCTGGGGACGCTGAGCGCTCTCGTGTGCTTGATCCTTTATCTGTGGACCGACAGCACCCTGATGCTGGCCTTGGCCTACACGGCCAGCCTGCTCAACCTGTTTAACCTCATCCCCTGTGCACCGCTGGACGGTGGGCGCATCGCCGCCGCCATCTCGCCGCACTTATGGTGGGCGGGAAGCGCTACCCTCGGGGCGCTGGCGATCGTAACCAGCAATTTTTTTATCTTTGTCGTTTTTTTGTTTTCGCTTGCCCGGCTGTGGCTGGGCGCCGAAGATGACACCGGGCCGGAGTATTATGCCATGACCGTGCGGCAGCGGCTGACGGTGGCGTGGTGGTATTTTGGCCTGCTTACCGTCCTGGGGCTTATGACCTGGCAGCTGGTTGCCGCGCTGCGCTAAATGCGCTGCCAATGTTTACAAAAGGCAAAATAAGAAGGTTTTTTTGAGAAAACGTCGAACTGCAATCTACTGTGGCAAGTTTTAGGGTTTTATCGCGGAAAGTGGAAAGTGGTATGAGGTATGAGGTATGAGGTTGTCTTTAACTGATAAGAGGGGAGTGGTTACATATGATCCAAATGACCGACGTTTCCAAGATCTACAGCAACGGTTCTGTCGCCCTCTCCAACATTTCCGTGCATATTGACAAAGGTGAGTTCGTGTTTATCGTCGGGCCGAGCGGCGCCGGCAAATCTACATTAATAAAACTGCTCTTCCGCGAAGAACTGCCGACCAGCGGCCACCTGGTGGTCAACGGCTGGAACGTGGGCCAAATGCGGCCGTCCGAGGTGCCGTACCTGCGGCGTAGCCTGGGTATCGTTTTTCAGGATTTTCGCCTGCTGCCTAATAAGACGGTCTATGAAAACGTAGCGTTTGCTATGGAGGTCATCGAGGCGCCGCGCCGGGAAATTCAAAAACGAGTACATACCGTGCTCGACCTCGTCGGCCTGCGGAGCAAAGCCAGGGCCTATCCCGCCCACTTGAGCGGCGGCGAGCAGCAGCGCGTAGCCATCGCCCGCGCTATTGTCAATAAACCGTTGGTGGTCATTGCCGACGAGCCGACCGGCAACCTCGACCCGGACACGTCGTGGGAAATCATGAAGATTTTTGACCGCATCAATAAAGACGGTACGACCATCGTCATGGTCACCCATGACCAGCCTATGGTGGACGCTATGCGCAAACGGGTTATCGCCATCGAAAAAGGCCGTATCGTCCGGGACCAGGCAAGGGGGGTTTACGGCTATGAAGATTAGGACGTTCGAGTATTTTATCCGCGAAGCCATCTCCTCCCTCCGCCATAACAGCCTCATGAGCATCGCCTCGGTCAGCACGGTGGCGTTGTCGCTATTAATCCTCGGGCTGTTCCTGGTGATGGTGCTTAACCTTAACCATATGGCATCGGCCTTGGAGTCGCAGGTGCAGATTTCGGTATACCTGCAAGACAATCTTACCGCCCAGCAAATGCGGGCGATCGGCGAGCAGATTACCAAGCTGCCGGGCGTGACCCAGGTTACCTTTGTCAGCAAGGACGAAGCCCTGGCCCGCTTTAAGCAGCGGCTGGGCGAGCAGCAAGGGCTGCTGAGCGCCCTGGGCGATACCAACCCGCTGCCCAATTCGTATGAAATCAAGGTGGACAAACCCGAAAACGTCAAGCCAGTGGCCCAAGCGGTCGAAAAGATAAAAGGCGTGGAAAACGCCCGCTTTGGCCAGGAGGTGGTGGACCGCCTCTTTCACCTGACCCGCATGGTGCGGATTTTTGGGGTGGTAATTATTATTTTCCTGGCGTTGGCGGCGCTGTTTATCATTGCCAACACCATTCGCATCACCGTCTTTGCCCGGCGCAAGGAAATCGGGATTATGAAATATGTGGGCGCCACTGATTGGTTTATCCGCTGGCCCTTTCTTATCGAAGGCATGATTTTGGGCTTCAGCGGGGCGCTCATCGCCGTGGTGTTGCTCAATGAGACCTATGCCGTGCTTACCCAGCAGGTGTATGAGTCGCTAGCCTTTCTACCCCTGATTCCCAAACAGCCGTTTCTGACCAATCTCAGTATTGTCCTGCTGGTGTTAGGGACGACGATCGGGGCGCTGGGCAGCACCATCTCGCTCAAGCGGTTCATGAAGGTCTAAGCGAACGCGACGTTGTATGGTTTCGGGAGGGAGAACAATGGACAAAATCAGACGCGGCCTGGCCGTTGTCGTGGCGGTCGTTATGTTGCTGGCTGCGGTCGGGCCGGCGCTGGCCAATGAAATGGAGCTCGAGCTGCAGGACGTGCAGCGGCAGATGCAGGTGCAGCAGAACAAAGCCGCCCGGGCCCAACGCCAGGTGGACAGCATATCCGAGCAGCTCCGGCTTATTCAGGGTGAACTGGATACGGTTCAGGGCGAGTATAACGCCATTCAGGCCCAACTGGCCGCGACCGAGCAGCAGATTGAACTCAACCAGGCCATTTTGGCCAAGGCGGAAAAGAATTTGGCCGAGCGCAGCCAGATCCTTAACAAACGGATCCGCGACATTTATAAAAACGGCCAGATAAGTTACCTGGACGTACTCTTGGGTGCCAATGATTTTGCGGACTTTGCCACCCGTATGGACCTCCTTAAACGGGTAATCAGCCAGGACGTGGCCCTCATTGCCCAAGTCAAGGCCGAGCGGGAACTGGTACTGCAGAAAAAAGCCGAGCTGGAACGCGATAGGGCGGCGATTTTGGAACTGAAAAAAGCGGCGGCCGCCAAAAAGCAGGCGATTGAAGCCCGTAAGGCCGAACGGGAGGCGGTGCTAAGCGCCGCGGTCAATGAACGCGATACGGCGGAACGGGCTTATCAGGAACTTTTGGCAACGTCGAAACGCATTGAAGAAATGCTGCGCAGCAAGCAGACCGGCGGCCGCGCCGCCGAGAGCACGGGCGCGATGCTCTGGCCGGCGTCCGGGCCGATCACTTCGCCGTTTGGTTGGCGTACCCACCCGATTTTCGGCACCGCGCGGTTCCACAGTGGCATCGACATCGGCGCCGATTACGGCGATCCGGTAGCGGCGGCCGACGGCGGCGTTGTCGTCTATGCTGACTGGATGGGCGGGTATGGCAAAACGGTCATCATCGATCATGGCGGCGGTATTTCTACTCTGTATGCGCACAATTCGGAACTATTAGTCAGCGAGGGCCAGCGGGTGCGCAAGGGACAACCAATCGCTCGCGTCGGTTCGACCGGTTACTCGACCGGACCGCACCTGCATTTTGAAGTGCGCCAAAACGGTTCGCCGGTCAATCCGCTGGGCTATTTGCCGTAAAAGCATTGAAGTCTAACCACGGAGATAATCATGCCAATAAATCGGCACCACAAAGCATGAAAACAGTTATTCAACCGCGGAGAACGCAGAGAGTGCGATATTCATCGCGCTAAAGTAAAAAATATCCTCCGCGTCCTCTGTGGTTCCATTTCGCGGCTTTTGTGGTTCCAATACTCACTATTGCATATCTTGCCTTGTGACTGCATATAGTTAAAGGTAATTGGGTTTGTGAGCAATCGAATAGGTGGTGTGTGTTTTGCCGAATCGGCGCAAGCTATTTATTGGGGCCATCCTGCTCGTGGTGGCCACCTTTGTTTTAACCGCAGGCGGCTTTCTTTACCTGCTCAACGCCGGCTCAGCCGACGTGGTCAGTACCCTGAATTTTTTCCGGGCCTTGCAAATCGTCAAAGCGCGCTATATTGAAGACGTGCCGATGGAAACCCTCATGACCGGAGCCATCAAGGGCATGGTTAATGCGCTGGGCGACCCCCATTCCGTCTACCTGGACGCTAAGATGTACAAGGAGTTTATGATTGAGACCGAAGGGTCTTTCGGCGGCGTCGGCATTGTTATCGGGGTGAAGGACAAGGTGCTGACGGTGGTGTCGCCGATTGAGGGCACGCCGGGCGAGAAGGCCGGTATTAAGAGCGGTGACCAAATCCTCAAGATTGACGGCCAGGATACCAAGGATCTGGCACTCGACGAAGCGGTCAATAAAATCCGCGGCCCGGAAGGCAGTCAAGTGACCCTGACCATCCGCCGGCCGTCCACCCAGGAAGTGAAAGACTACACCCTGACCCGCTCGAATATTCAAATCCGCACCGTGGAGGGCAAGATGCTGCCCGATAAGATTGGCTACATCCGGATTTCCATGTTCAATGAAAGCACCGGCGCCGATTTAAACCGCAAGTACCAGGAACTGGAAAAGGAAGGTATGAAGGCCGTTATTTTGGACCTGCGCGATAACCCGGGCGGATTATTGGAAGAAAGCGTCAAGGTCGCCAATAAATTTGTACCGAAGGGGCCGGTGGTATCGGTGGTGACGCGCGACGGACGGCGGGAAACCCATTCGTCCAACCTCGAGGCCGTGAAGTATCCGGTCGTCGTCCTGGTTAACGGTGGCAGTGCCAGTGCTTCCGAAATCGTGGCCGGCGCCATTCAGGACACCGGGGCCGGTATCCTGGTCGGCACGAAAACCTACGGCAAAGGCTCGGTGCAGACCATTATGCGGCTGGATAACGGCACCGCCATCAAGCTGACCATCGCCAAATATCTGACGCCCAACGGGCGGTCGATCAACGGCGTGGGCATTGAACCGGACGTGAAGGTGGAAGTGCCGGAGCCGCGGCAGCCGGGCCAAAAGGACATTCAATTGGAGAAAGCGATTGAGATTTTGAAGAGCAAGCTGTAGACGGGCAGCGGCGGGTATTGGCTCCGCCGCTTTTTGCTATTGTTTGTGCCGGTCAGTATCATTCCCGGCGCTTGTGTTCTATAATAAAGGTAGTGTAAAGTGAAAGGGGGCTTGGTCGTGTTTCCGTGGCAGGACATTATGCTCCTGATCGTGCGCGGGGCGATCAGTGTTTTGTTTGAACCCATGTTTTGGCTGATTTTAGCGATGGTCGGCTTCCAATACTGGCAGTTGCAGCGCACTCAGCTGCGGCTGTTCGGCGTCTACGGCTATTCGCTGCGGCAACAGATTGTGCTGGCGGCCGTGTACGGCGCCGTCGGCGGGGTGTTGGGCAGTTTTTTGCTTACCCTTGTCGGGGTGACGCTCAACCAGTTGGGGCTGAATTATATTTGGCCGCTGGCCATTGCGCTGGCGATGATCAACATGCGCTTTTTGTGCTTCGCCTATGCCGGCGGCCTGGTGGCGCTGGCTAACGTGCTTTTTGGCTGGCCCCAGGTCAATGTACCGCAGGTGCTGGCCCTGGTGGCCGTTTTGCATATTACCGAAAGCGTCCTTATTTTTATCAGCAGCCGCTATAGCGCCGTTCCCCTTATTATTCGCCGCGACGACGGGCGGCTGGTAGGGGCGTTCAACCTGCAGAATTTCTGGCCGCTGCCGCTGGTGCTGCTGGCCGCGGTCGCCGTACCCGGCGGCGACCTGCCAGGAGGGGTTATTAAGATGCCGGACTGGTGGCCGCTGCTTCCCCTCGGCGTGGAGCCGCCGGAAGGGCACCGCTGGGTTTACGCGATGATGCCAGTGGTGGCGGCCCTCGGCTACGCCGACGTGGCCGTATCCAATCCGCCGGCCAGGCGGCGCCGTTTGTCGGCCTTTCACCTTGCGCTATACAGCGTCGGCTTGCTGGGACTGGCGCTCTTGTCGGCCAAGTTTGCCTGGCTCCAACCGGTTGCCGCTATTGCCTCGCCGGCCGGCCACGAGCTCTTAATTCAGCTTGACAACCGCCGCGAACTGAGCGGCCGGCCGCGCTATGTGCCGCCCGAGTATGGCGTAATGGTGCTCGATACTGTCTTGGACACGCCAGCCCGCAAAATCGGGCTGCGGCCCGGCGATATACTCCTTTCCCTGGCCGGCCTGCCGGTAAACAGCGGCTATGAGCTGGCCTATGCGATTAATGCTGCGCCCCCTGAATTTGAGCTGGAGTTTTACCGCGACGGCCGGACGATGCGGCGCCTGGCCCGCTTTTTCCCCGGCGAGCGCCGCCTGGGCGTCATCCTCGTTCCCGAGGGCTATGAACAGCAGTATGTGGTCATGACCACCGACCGTTACGGCCTGTGGGACTGGCTGAAACGCAAGGTGGGTCGGTAATTGACCGCCTGTAAATTTTTGCGCGGTTATGCTATAATTGTTTCTAGTGGATAATTATTATTGATTTTTGGATGTGATAGCATGGCAATTGTGCCGAAACTGCGAACAACTTATCAGGAAGGGGGCATCCCCTTTCAGGTCGTGGCGCCGTTTGTGCCAACCGGTGACCAGCCCCAGGCCATCGAAGCACTGGCCGAAGGCATTTTCCGGGGCGAACGGGCTCAGGTTCTGCTGGGTGCCACCGGTACCGGCAAAACGTTCACGATTGCCAAAACCATCGAAAAGGTGCAGAAACCGACGCTGGTCATCGCCCACAACAAAACGCTGGCCGCCCAGCTGGCCAGCGAGTTTAAAGAGTTTTTTCCCCATAACGCCGTCGAATATTTTGTTAGCTACTACGACTACTACCAGCCGGAGGCGTACATTCCCCAAACCGATACTTACATTGAAAAAGACGCGTCGATTAACGACGAAATCGATAAACTGCGCCACTCGGCGACCAGCGCCCTGTTCGAACGGCGCGACGTTATCATTGTCGCCAGTGTATCGTGCATTTACGGCTTAGGTTCGCCGGACGAATACCGCGGCTTGGTGCTGTCGCTGCGGCAGGGCCAAGTCCGCGACCGCGACGAAATCCTGCGCAAACTGGTAGAGATTCAGTACGAGCGCAACGATGTCAACTTTACCCGGGGCAAATTCCGCGTCCGCGGCGATGTTATCGAGATTTTTCCGGCCGCCTACGGCGAGCAGGCCGTGCGGGTCGAACTGTTTGGCGACGAAGTGGAGCGCATTCTGGAAATTGATACCCTGACCGGCGAGATTTTGGCCGAGCGCAAGCATATTGCCATCTATCCGGCGTCCCACTATGTCACCACCCGGGAGAACATGCTGCGGGCCATCGCCGATATTGAGAAGGAACTGGAAGAGCGGCTGGCCGAGCTGCGCGCCGCCGGCAAGCTGCTCGAGGCCCAGCGGCTGGAGCAGCGTACCCGCTACGATATGGAAATGATGCTGGAGATGGGGTACTGCTCGGGTATTGAGAACTATTCGCGCCATATTACCGGCCGCAAGCCGGGCGAGGCGCCCTATACGCTGCTTGACTATTTTCCCGACGATTTCCTGCTGGTGATTGACGAATCGCATGTGACGCTGCCGCAGGTGCGGGCCATGTATAATGGCGATAAATCGCGCAAGGATATGCTGGTCGAGCATGGTTTTCGCCTGCCGTCGGCGTATGACAACCGACCGCTGACCTTTGACGAGTTCGTGCAGCGGATTAATCAGGTTATTTATGTGTCGGCCACGCCCGGCCCGTACGAACTAAAGACAAGTACGCGGGTGGTGCAGCAGATCATCCGGCCGACCGGCCTGGTCGACCCGGAAGTTGAGGTGCGGCCGATCAAGGGGCAGATGGACGATTTGCTGGGCGAGATCAAGGCCCGCGCCGCCGCCAACGAACGGGTGCTGGTGACGACGCTGACCAAGAAGATGGCCGAGGACTTAACCGAGTTTTTGCGCGAGATGGGGGTGCGGGTGCGCTATTTGCATTCGGAAATCGCCACCATTGAGCGGGCCGATATTATTCGCGACCTGCGGGCCGGCGCGTTTGACGTGCTGGTCGGCATCAATTTGCTGCGGGAAGGGCTCGACCTGCCTGAGGTGTCGCTGGTCGCCATCCTCGACGCGGACAAGGAGGGCTTTCTGCGCTCCGAGACCTCGCTGATCCAGACTATCGGCCGGGCGGCGCGCAATGTCCACGGTAAGGTCATCATGTATGCCGATACCATTACCGATTCGATGCGGCGGGCCATTGACGAGACCAACCGCCGCCGCGCCATCCAACAGGCGTATAACGAGGCGCACGGCATCACGCCCCAGACGGTGCGCAAACGGGTCAAGGAACTCATTGAAACGACGAAAGTCGCCGAAACGCCGGCAGAATATAAAGCCGACCGCCTGGCTGGCATGACTCGGACCGAGATGTTGGACCTCGCCGCCAACCTCGAGAAACAGATGCGGCAGGCGGCGAAAAACCTCGAGTTCGAGCGGGCGGCCGAGCTGCGCGACATGCTCATCGAACTCAAACAGCGCCTGGCTGAAGGAGAAAGTAAAAAGGGGAAAGAGGAAAAGGAAAAAGGGAAAATGGGACAGCTGCGGAGGACGCGGAGAAAATAACCGCGAAAGCGCGCGATAAATATCGCGCCTGAAAAGCGTAAAACCGCGAAGGGCGCAAAGAATGCAAAGGGCTACGCGCGCGACAGTTGTCGCGGAAGGTGATATTTTATAGAACCGCAGAGGACGCGGAGGGGATATTTTTTAATCTAGCGCGATGGATATCGCGCCTCTGTGTCCTCCGTGGTTAAACATCGGTTTTTATGCTTTGTGGTGCCGATTTATTGGCATGATTATCTTAGCGGTTTAACTTTTGCTGGAGGAGAAATGAAGAACTGTATTATTGTCAAGGGAGCAAGACAGCATAATCTGAAAAACATAGATCTGGAAATTCCCCGCGACAAGTTGGTGGTGATTACCGGCTTGAGCGGGTCGGGCAAGTCGTCGCTGGCCTTTGACACCATCTACGCCGAGGGCCAGCGGCGCTATGTGGAGTCGTTGTCGGCCTACGCCCGCCAATTCCTCGGCCAGATGGACAAGCCGGACGTGGACTATATTGAGGGCTTGTCGCCGGCCATTTCCATCGACCAAAAGACGACCAGCCGCAACCCGCGCTCGACGGTGGGCACGGTGACGGAAATCTACGACTACTTGCGTCTGCTCTTTGCTCGGGCGGGGCGGGCGTTTTGCCCCAAATGCGAAAGGCCCATCAGCCAGCAGACGGTGGAACAAATGGTTGACCAGCTGGTGGCTTTGGGCGAAGGCGCCCGGCTGATTATTCTCGCCCCCGTGGTGCGCGGCAAAAAAGGCGAGCACCAGAAGGTGCTTGAAGATATTCGCAAGAACGGCTTTGTCCGCGTGCGCGTCGACGGTCAGGTTATGGACGTGACCGATGAGATTAGGCTGGAGAAAAATAAGAAGCATACTATTGAAGCCGTGGTGGACCGCATTGTCATCCGCGACGGCATTAGCCAGCGGCTGGCCGATTCGCTGGAGGTGGCGCTGAATTTGAGCGGCGGACTGGTGATTGTCGACGTGGTCGGCGACAAGGAATTGGTTTTCAGTCAAAACTTCGCCTGTCCGGACTGCGGTATCAGCCTGCCGGAGATCGCGCCGCGTATGTTTTCGTTTAACAGTCCCTATGGCGCCTGCCCTGATTGCACCGGCCTGGGCAATAACATGGAGATTGATCCGACCCTGGTCGTTCCCGACGGCAGTAAGGCCCTTATTGACGGGGCGATCGCCGCCCTCAGCAAAAACGTCAACTCCTATTTTATGTGCCAGCTGGAAGCGGTTCTAGAGCATCATGGCTATTCCCTTTATGATACCTGGGATAGTCTGCCGGAGGAAATGAAACGCCTTATTCTGTGGGGCGGCGGCGAGAAGCGCTACACCTTTACGTATGAAAATATGTACGGCGAGGAAAAGACCTATCACGCCATGTTCGAGGGCGTTATTCCGCTGCTGAACCGCCGGTACCGCGAGGCTACGTCAGACAGCGTACGGGAGGAGATCGAGGAGTTTATGAGCGCCAAGCCTTGCCCGACGTGCAAGGGGGCGCGCCTCAAGCCCGAGGCGTTGGCCGTCAAGGTGGGCGGCAAAAATATTTATGAGGTAACGCGGCTGACGGTAGCCGAATGTCAGGAATTTCTGCAGTCCCTCGACCTGACGGAGCGCGAGCGCACCATTGCCCGCCAGATTTTGAAGGAAATCAATGCCCGGTTGGGCTTTCTCATTAATGTCGGGCTAGACTATCTGACCCTGGACCGGGCGGCGGGGACGCTCTCCGGCGGCGAGGCCCAGCGCATCAGGCTGGCGACCCAGATCGGCTCCGGCCTGGTCGGGGTGTTGTACATTCTCGACGAACCCAGCATCGGCCTGCACCAGCGCGATAACAACCGCCTGTTGGCTACCCTCAAGCGGCTGCGCGACATGGGCAATACGCTTTTGGTAGTTGAGCATGACGAGGATACCATGTATGCCGCCGACCATATCATCGACATCGGGCCGGGAGCGGGCGCTGGCGGCGGTCAGGTCGTAGCCCAGGGACCGGTGGAGGTTATTAAGGCTTGCGAAGGATCAATTACCGGCGCGTACTTAAGCGGCCGCAAGTTCATTCCCGTGCCGGCGCAGCGTCGCCAGCCCAACGGCAAATGGATCGAGGTCGTTGGCGCCCGTGAGAACAACCTGAAAAACCTTACGGTACGCTTCCCCTTAGGCTTGTTCACGGTTGTGACCGGCGTTTCCGGCTCGGGCAAGAGTACGCTGGTTAACGAAATTTTGTACAAGGGACTGGCCAGCCGGCTAAACGGCAGCCGCCTACGGCCGGGTGAGCATGACGACATCCGCGGCATTGAATTTATTGATAAAATCATCGATATTGATCAGTCGCCGATCGGCCGGACGCCCCGATCCAACCCGGCGACCTACACCAGCCTGTTTGACGCCATCCGCGAGGTCTTCAGCCAGACGCCGGAAGCCAAGATGCGCGGTTATAAGCCGGGGCGATTCAGTTTCAACGTCAAGGGCGGCCGCTGTGAGGCCTGCCGCGGCGACGGCATTATCAAGATCGAGATGCACTTTTTGCCTGACGTGTATGTGCCCTGCGAGGTATGCAAGGGGGCGCGCTATAACCGGGAGACGCTGGAAGTAAAGTACAAAGGGAAAAATATCGCCCAGGTCCTCGACATGGTGGTGGACGAGGCGGTGGAATTTTTCCAGAATATCCCCAAAATCCACCGCAAGCTGCAGATTTTGCAGGATGTCGGCCTGGGGTACATTAAACTGGGCCAGCCGGCGACCACTCTGTCCGGCGGCGAGGCCCAGCGGGTCAAGCTGGCGACCGAACTGGCCCGCCGCAGCAATGGCAAGACGCTGTATATCCTGGACGAGCCGACGACCGGTCTGCACACCGCCGATATCCACCGCCTGCTCGACGTGCTGCAGCGGCTGGTGGACGCGGGCGACACTGTCGTCGTGATTGAACATAACCTCGATGTCATTAAAACAGCCGACTATATTATCGACCTCGGCCCCGAAGGCGGCGTCCGTGGCGGCACCATCGTCGCCCAGGGCACGCCGGAGGAAGTAGCCAACGTGCCGACGTCCTACACGGGACAGTTTTTGCGGCCGGTGCTGGCCAAGGGGATTAGAGTTTAGAGGGATGATTGATATGACGGAATCTCATCAGCCATGTGACGGAGCGTCCGACCTGGAGCAGAAGCTGGCCCACCTGCCTGACAAACCGGGCGTTTACCTGATGAAGGACGCCAACAAACGCATTATTTATGTCGGCAAGGCGGTCAACCTGAAAAACCGGGTCCGCTCGTATTTTCAGGCCAGCCGCAACCATTCGCCGAAGGTGCGGGCCATGGTGGCTCGCATTGCCGACCTTGAATATATCGTCACCGCCTCGGAGATCGAGGCCCTTATTTTAGAGTGCAACCTGATCAAAAAGCATCGTCCCAAATACAACATCAGCCTGAAAGACGACAAGAGCTATCCCTATATCAAAGTGACCGTCAACGAGGCCTATCCGCGGGTGTACGCCACCCGCAAGGTGCAGAAGGACGGGGCCCGTTACTTCGGCCCCTATACCAGCGCGGGCGCCGTCCACGAGACGCTGGCCCTGCTGCGCAAGCTGTTTCCCTTGCGTAGCTGCCGCCGGCTGGATGAGCGTCGGCCCTGTCTGCAGCACCACATCAAGCGCTGCCTGGCGCCTTGCAGCGGCCGGGTGGATGAAGACCAGTACCGGTCCATGATTAAGGCCGTGTGCCTGTTTCTCGAAGGGCGCAGCGATGACGTGGTCAAAGAGCTAAGGCGCCGGATGGAGGAAGCGGCGGAAAATCTGGAGTTTGAACAGGCGGCCCAGCTGCGCGACCAATTGGCGGCGGTGGAAAAGGTAAGGGAAAAACAGAACATCGTTACCGGTAGCGGCGACCAGGACGTCATTGGCCTCGCCCGGTCGGCGGTCGGCACCTGCGTGCAGGTCTTTTTCATCCGCAGCGGCAAGATGGTCGGCCGTGACCACTTTCCTGCTCACCGGCAGCGACGACGAAGACGACGCCGAGGTGCTCGCGGCATTTATGAAGCAGTATTATAGCCAGGCCACCTTTATTCCCCGGGAAATTTTACTGCCCCTGGCGCTGGCCGAGCAGGATTTACTGGCTGACTGGTTAACTAGTATAAAAGGGAGCCGAGTGGAAGTGGCGACTCCGCAGCGGGGTACCAAGAAAGACTTGGTTACGATGGCCGCCGACAATGCTGCCACCGTGCTGGAGGAGCAGGCGGCCAAAATCCAGGCCAGCGCCGACGCCACCGCTGGCGCCGTGCTGGAATTGGGCGAGTACCTCGACCTGGCGTCGCCGCCGGAGCGCATCGAGTGTTTTGACATTTCTCACATTCAGGGAGCGGAAACGGTGGCTTCCATGGTGGTGTTCGAAGGGGGGCGCCCGAAAAAGGACGACTACCGCCGCTACAAGCTGCGGACGGTGGAAGGCAAGCCCGATGACTTTAAATCCATGCAGGAAGTGGTGGGCCGTCGGTACCGCGACGCTGCCCAAGGACCGCTGCCTGACCTGATCATTATCGACGGCGGCAAGGGACAGCTGAGTGCCGCCCTGGAGGTCATCCGCGGCCTGGGGCTGCATGACATCCCGGTTGTCGGTCTGGCCAAGGAATTCGAGCACATTTTCCGGGAAGGCGAGAGCGACCCGGTTATTCTGCCGCGCCATTCCCAGGCTTTATATTTGGTGCAGCGCATCCGCGACGAAGCGCACCGTTTCGCCATTACCTATCACCGAAAACTAAGGTCGAAGCGCAATATGGTGTCGGTGCTGGACCATATTCCCGGCATTGGCGCCAAGCGGCGCAAAGCTCTTTGGGATCACTTCGGCAGCCTGGCCAAAATCAAGGCCGCCGAAGTGGAAGAGCTGGCCGCCGTACCGGGCATGACCCGCCCGGCCGCCGAGGCCGTGTATCAATTTTTTCGCAGAAAACCCGGGGAGTAATGCCAATGAAACTTACTGGTATCGTGTTGGCCGGCGGGCTTAGTACCCGCATGGGCCGGGACAAGGCCACCCTGCCGTTTAGCGGCAGCGACCTTTTGCATACCGTGCTGGCGAGGCTGGCGCCGGTGTGTGACCATTTAATCGTCGTCAGCAATATTCGGCGGGAAATTCTTGTGCCGGACGTGACTGTCGTGCCGGACCAGTACCCGCAGTGCGGGCCGCTGGCCGGCATGCACGCCGGGCTGAAGGCGTCGGCTACCGCCTACAATTTTGTTGTCGCCTGCGACATGCCCTTTCTCTCAACTGAGGCCGTGGCGTATATGGCCGCGGCGGCGCAAGGGTTTGACGCGGCTGTGCCGTTTATCGACGGCTATTATCATCCGCTCCATGCCGTCTACCATCAAAACTGCCTCAGCTTCATCGAGCAGCTGCTGCACGACGGAAATTACCGCGTGCTCAACTTTTACGCCAAGGTCAGATTGCGGCAGATCAGCGCCGCTGAACTGCGCCGGTTTGACCCGCAGCTGAAAACGCTTGACAATATCAATACCCCGGAAGACCTCGCAAAATTAAGGCAATAAAACCGCTAAGGACACCAAGCACGCAAAGGGCAACGTGCGCGACAGTTGTCGCGGAAGATGATATTTTATAGAACCGCAGAGGACGCGGAGAAAATTTTTTATTCAATTCTTCGCACGATGAATATCGCACCTCTGCATTCTCCGTGGTTGAATAACAGTTTTCATGCTTTGCGGTGCCAATTTATGGCATGATTATCTCCGCGGTTTCTGCTTTCCGATTGCCATTTTCTAGGACCAATTAATGGTATAAATTACCATGAATGACGGTTGTAATCCGGGTAATAATATGACTGCAAGGGTTCGTAATGGTCGAGCCAAGACCGGTGTCGGATCTCAAGTGGGGTTCGGCATTGGTCGGCCAAAGATTGGTGTCGGGTCGCAAGGCTCGGCATTAGTCGGCGGGCAGATCGCCATATGTCTTGTAAGGCTGTGCGGCAGCCCAACTGTTGTCGTATGGTCAAAAGGGATGTGTGGCGGTCGAGCTAAGACTGTCAGGGGTTCCGGAGGGTCTATCCGGAAGACCGTTAAGATGGGTCTATTGCAGTCGGGAGATTGCAGTAGGTTCGGCAGGTATCCCTGGTAGTCGAGCAAAGGTCAGTGTCGGTTGTGTAATGCTTGTGCGTAGTCGAAAGATTGCGTATAGGTATGTAATGATCGGCATTGGCTGTAGCGTAGATCATTGCGGGCTCTTGCCCATTTTTTTGTAGGGACGGTCGGGCGACCGTCTCTCTTCGTTATATTGGCAAAAGGTTCAGGTTAGTAGTAAAATAATAGTGGATACCATAAAACAATACTGCACACAAAGGAGGAGGTAACTTAACATGAACAAAACGGCGTTGATTGTCATTGCTCTGGTGGTAATACTGGCGATTATGGGCATTTCCAGTTACAACGGACTGGTCAGCTTAAATGAAACCGTTAACGGCAAATGGAGCCAGATTGAAAACCAGCTGCAGCGCCGGGCCGATCTGATACCAAATCTGGTTAACACGGTCAAGGGTTACGCGGCGCATGAGCAACAGGCCATTGCGGCTGTCGCGGACGCGCGGGCGAAACTGGCCGGCGCCCAGGGGCCGGCGGCCAAAGCCCAGGCCAACGCCGAGCTGAACAATGCGCTGAGCCGGCTGCTGGTCATCGCGGAAAACTACCCCAATCTGAAAGCGGATAAAAATTTCCGGGCGCTGATGGATGAACTGTCCGGCACGGAAAACCGCATCGCTGTGGCCCGAAAAGACTACAACGACGCCGTGCAGGCGTACAATACCAAGATCCGTTCTTTCCCCACCAGCATCTTTGCCGGCATGCTGGGCTTCGGGCCTAAGGAATATTTCAAGGCCGAAGAGGGCGCCAAACAAGTTCCGAAAGTACAGTTTTAGACCTGCACGGGAAGCGGAAGGTGAAAAGCGAGGGATAGAAAAATGACCAAAAGGCTGGCCTGGCTGGTACTGGGCATTTACCTTCTGATTGCTGCCGTAGCCTGGGCCCAGCCGCAAATCCCGCCCGCTCCGACATCGAGCATCTATATCCAGGATTACGCCGGTGTCGTGTCTGCCGAAACCAAGGCGCGCATCAACAGTCTTGGCAGCCAGTTGGCGGCCAAGACAAAGGCTCAGGTCGTCGTCGTTACCGTCAAATCGCTGCAGGGCGCGTCGATTGAAGACTATGCCCTCGAAATTCTGCGGCGGTGGGGCGTTGGCGATAAAACGCTGAATAACGGCGTTGTCGTGCTGGTGGCGATCGGCGACCGGCAGTCGCGCATCGAAGTGGGCTACGGCCTGGAGGGCGCGCTGCCTGACGCGAAAACGGGGCGCATCCAGGACGAATACATGATTCCTTATTTTCAGCGGGGCGACTATGATAAAGGCATTTTAAACGGCTACCTGGCCTTGGTCGGCGAGGTGGCGAAAGAATATAACCTGGAACTTAAGACCGAGGCCAAGCCGGCGCCTAAGCAGCGCGCCAGCGCCAGCTCCTGGTGGGATACGCTGCCGTGGTGGGTAAAAGTCCTGTTTGCTGCTGGGATGCTGCTGCTCTTTGTTATTGATTGGCTCTTTTTCGGCGGCCAGATTACTTATCTCATTTTGGCCTTGCTCTTCCGCCGCGGCGGAGGCGGCGGAGGCGGTGGAGGCTTCGGCGGCGGTTCCGGCGGAGGCGGCGGCTCCAGCCGGCGCTGGTAGCAAAGAAACACCCTGGACCCGGTGAACGGGTCCAGGGTGTTTTTGTCGTTACTTGGAAGAACTGGAGCTTTTTTCGCATTCTTTCGGCGATAGTTCTTTGGAAAACTCAGTTGAACACTGTTTTTCTTTGCTCTTCTTCTCAGCTGAGGACAAGTCTTTGAAGCTCATGCAGCTCACCTCCGTGAAGTTAGTTTTTTACTATTTTCGCATTTTATACTATACCCGTCGGCGCCGCGTTTTCTTGGAATATTCGCATTTGCCGATTGCCGGGATGGGACGCCGGCGACAAAAAGATTAATTAAAATTGAATTATTTCTTAATAATTATTTTAATTTTTATTGCCTAAAATGGCTAATAACGGTAGAATATACCTATAAATATTTGTTGAGGAGTGATTAGTATGAACAAATGGGAATGCACGGTGTGCGGCTATGTATACGATGAGGCGGCCGGCGACCCCGACCATGGCATCGCCCCCGGCACAAAATTCGAGGACATCCCCGACGATTGGGTGTGTCCCACCTGCGGTGTCGGCAAGGATATGTTCGAGAAAAAATAGTTATTTAGCGTAAAAAAAGCGCCTGCGTGGCGCTTTTTTTTTTTACGTTCGCCCGGCAAGCTATTGAGCCAGTGGGCTGACTATATATTGTGGCTGTTGATAACTTCGTTTGGAATTATGAAAATTCCTCAAATAATTTGACTTCCTTTCGTGGCTTTTTTTCGATAAGATAAAAATAAAAGTAAAAAGCACGAGGTGATGATATCAATGCGTACCGTAGGTATACTTGGGGGCATGGGCCCGATGGCGACAGCTGACTTATTTATCAAGATCATTCAGAACACTCCAGCCCGTAGTGATCAGGAACATATTCCCATAATTATCTATAACAATCCCCAGATTCCCTCTCGTATTGACGCTATTTTACAACATGCCGAAAGCCCTCGCTCGGAATTGATCCGTTCCGCAGTTTTTTTGGAACAGGCCGGCGCGGATTTTATCGCTATGCCGTGTAACACAGCGCATTACTGGTATAACGACATCCAGCAAGCAATCAACATTCCCCTTATCAATATGATTGACCTTACGGTCGATTATATTGCCGACAAATATCCCCACGCAGCCGTTTCCCCGATCATGCTGCTAGCCACGGCAGCTACGGTGAAGGTCGGGCTTTACCAGCAGCGTTTTGCTGCAAGGGGTATGGAGATTTTGGTGCCCACCGCCCAAGAGCAGCAAATCATTTCCCAGGCCATCGATGCTGTAAAGGCTGGTACAATTAACGAAAATCCCTATTTAGACGCTCTCCGACAGTTCATGACAGACTATAGCCAAAACGGCGTCATTGCCTTCATTGCCGGTTGCACGGAAATACCACTGCTGTTTGCCCATATTGCCGGCAACTTTGACAAAATTGATCCTACGCTGCTACTTGCCCAAGAAGTTGTGCGTCGCGCCCTCTCAAGTGAACACGCCTAAGATGCTTACGATAATAAATGGGCAACATAAAGATAATCATGCCAATGAAGCGGCACCACAAAAAATGAAAATGGATATTTAACCAAATATTTCCTAGTTTTAATGTTATCGGTGCTTCAGGGTAGCATAAAACGGAGGGAGAGTCGAACCAGACTTTTAGCGGCTGGGCGATAAAAGGGCGGCCATTCTTAGCGCTGTGAGCTTGACACTAAGACTGTCGTCAATAAATAGCTAATGTATTACACCTTAAGTTATTTTATGAATGCGGCAGGGTATGCTTCTTTTTTTTGTGAAAGGAGGATAACATGATTAGAATCTTAAAAAACGGGCACGTTTTTGCACCACACGATATGGGTGTTAAAGATGTACTATTCGTTGGCAAAACGGTTGTTCGCATCGCTGATAAGATTGACCCTTGTCCAGCCTATGGAGAGACGGAAGTTTATGATGTCCAGGGCTGTTACGTTGTTCCAGGGTTTATTGACCAGCATGTCCACCTTATTGGCGGGGGAGGGGAAGGGGGGTTTGCTACCAGAACGCCTGAAATTATGTTGACTGACCTGACCACCGCGGGGATTACTACTGTTATTGGCACGTTGGGGACAGATAATGTGACACGGCACATGGAAGCGTTACTGGCCAAAGCGAGAGGGCTTGAAGAAGAAGGGATATCTTCCTGGATTTATTCGGGGGCTTATTCTATCCCCAATCCTACCCTTACCGGCAGTCTTCGTTCAGACATAGTTCTTATTGACAAGGTAATTGGCGGCAAAATTGCAATAGTGGACCACCGTTCCTCGCAGCCGACTTTACAGGAACTTGCCCGTCTGGCGGCTGAGGCGAGGGTGGGAGGTATGCTTTCTGGCAAAGCAGGCGTTCTTCATCTGCACGTAGGGGATGGAAAGCGCAAATTGGATTGGCTTTTTGACATTGCTGCCCAAACCGAGATCCCCATAACTCAGTTTACGCCAACTCACCTCAATAAAAATAAAGAATTGTTGATGGAAGGCATTAAGTTTGCTAAAGCAGGAGGCATGCTGGATATAACAACCAGTAGTCCGGCAGTAGCTCCGCAGCGTGTTCAACCGCCGGAAGCGGTCAAGTTATGTATCGAGGCTGGAGTTCCCCTTGATAGGATTACTATGAGTTCGGATGGGAATGGCAGTATGCCTGCGTTTAATGAAAAAGGGGAGTTAATAGGTCTGATCGCCGCGTCGCCCCGTAGTACTTACGAAGCTCTTCGCAATATAGTTAAAACAGGCATATTGCCTTTGGAAGATGCGCTGAAGTTTATTACCGTCAATCCAGCGAGATCCTTAAAATTGCCTAACAAGGGAAAAATTCAAGCCGGATACGACGCCGATATAGTAGTACTGGACAAGGATTTATATATCCGTCATGTATTTGCTAAGGGACGCTGTATGGTTAGTGAGTATAAGGCGGTAGTAAAGGGGACTTTTGAAAAATAAGGGATTATTCAGATGAACTGTTATGGCTGGGACCTGTATAATCGGAATTCACCAAGACTATCAGCCAGCTGGTCGAAATGCTGGTTCGGATAGCCTGCAGGATCATTGGCAAATAATGGTCATTTAGGCCACGGGAGGGGAAGGAAATGGCTTATCGCTATGACGTACTTTTAAAAAACGGTATAGTTGTTGACTATGCCACCGACCGCGAAGGGGTCGCGGACGTTGCCATCAAGGACGGTAAAATTGCGGAGATTGCGCCGGATATTGCTCCTACTTTGGCCCAGGAAGTCATCGAATTAAGTGGCTATCATGTTGTACCCGGCATCATCGACCTGCATACTCACATATCGGCCTGGATTGGCGGCAAATTTGGCCACAAGATGCTGGCTAAGGCGGGGGTTACGACCACCTTGGATATGGCAGGACCGGTAGACAGTGTCCTCGAGCTGGCCCGCGACTACGGGGTGGGTCTGAATGTCGCCACCATTGAATATGTGCGGCCCGGGTACACGGTGAAGGACACCAATCCCAGCACGGCTGAACTGCAGGACCTGCTGGACAGGTCACTAAAAAAGGGCGCTATTGGCCTTAAACTGCTCGGCGGTCACTACCCGCTGACGCCCGAAGCTACTGCCCGGGCCATCGAAGTAGCCAATCAAAATAAGGCTTATATTGCCTTCCACTGCGGTACTTTGAATAAAGGTTCCAATATTGAAGGGTTTCACGAAGCGATCGAACTGGCGCAAGGCAAGGCGCTGCATATTGCCCATATTAACAGTTACACCCGGGGAGTGATCCGGCCCTGGATGCAGGAAGCAGAAGAAGCGATTGCCGCCTTGATTGCTAACCCCACCATCCGCTGCGAGTCGTATCTTTCGCCGCTCAACGGTACCAGTGCCAAGTGCTCGCAAGGAGTGCCGGAAAGCCTGCAAACCCGGAAATGTCTTGAGGCCGGTGGCTTTGCGCCGACGGAACAAGGACTTGAGGAGGCTATATTGTCCGGCTGGGCCCAAATCAACATGGAAGCGGGCGGCGAAGTGGTGCTGGCTACCGGATCTGAAGCGGTAGCGTACTGGCGGCAAAAAGGGACCGACACCACCGTCAGCTTTAATGTCAACCCGCCTGAGCCGCGGCTGCGGCTGGCCACCGCTAAGCGCCCTGACGGCCGTTTTGTTGTCGACGCCATCAGCACCGACGGCGGCGGCATTCCCCGCAATGTTATTGTGGAAATGGGTTTGTCCCTTGTCAAACTAAAGGCGCTGACGCTGAAAGAGTTTGTCCAGAAAACCAGTTATAACCCGGCCCGTATTTTGGGTCTCATGAACAAAGGGCATTTCCGGCCTGGCGCCGACGCCGACATTACCGTGCTTGACCTGACTAGACAGCAGGCCTTTATGGCCATCGTAAACGGTAAGGTTATTATGGTGAACGGCTATGTTTGCGGGCAAGGCAGCACGGTTATTACCACTGCCGCCGGTGCGGCCTATGTCCAGGAAAAGGGGCTGCAGTCCCTGGTAGTCGACTTGGCGCAAAGCGCTTTTTATGGAACTTAAAAGCAAGAGGACAAGAGGAACAAATATAGTGGTAGCTGTAGGAGCCCTTATTGTCGTCGCCGTAATTTATTTTGTCATCAAGCGCTATGAGACCCACATGGTGTTGTTTGTTGCCGGGGTTGTGATGGCTACGCTCGCCGGCAATGGTGAGGTTTATCAGGAGTCGTATACGAGGCCCGTATGTGCGGTTCTGTGAGATGGCTAAGGCCCTAGCAAATTACTAGGGCCTTACTTATTTGATCTGGCGCCGCAAAAAAAGACCGGGATACGAGTCCCGGCGGTGAGAGGAGTGTTGGGGTGGTTGGCGGTTAGTGAGTGATTTTGGCGAGATGGGGAAGCCAGCCGCGTTTCAGCATGAGCTGCAGCAGCCGATAGTTCCAGTCCAGACCGGCGTCAAGGCGCTCGCGGAACATAATGCCGATTTCCAACTGGTAGGATTGATGCAGGGCCAACAAGCAGGCCATCTGAGCCCCTTTGGCCAGCGTGCCGATCGTGGCGGCGATCTCCGCGTCGGTTAAGCGGGCGTCGGCCGGGATGTCCATATGGTCGTGCAGCCGGCGCTCCGCCCAGTCAAAGGTGGGAACAGCGGCGCCGCCTGCCTGCATAAGCGCTTCGCAGCGTTCGATAGTCAGTTTGGTCAGGTCGCTCATCGCTTCTTTAATGAGTTCTTTCAGTTCCCGATCCTGGGCGTGGTTATACAGTACGCTGAGGACGGCCAGATTATACCGGCCCTGCGCGATGATGCCGTACATGCTGCCTGCTTCCAGGTAGTTGGCAGGCTCTTTGTCAAACATGACCTGGGTGGTGGCCCGGGTAACGGAGTTTACTTTGTCCATGAGTGTCATAGCATTTGTCCCCCTACCTTATTGTAAGGTTTGTTGTTGTTTTTCTGCCATTAGAATGAGCAGTTTGGATCAATTTCATACATCCGGCAGGACTTTGGCAGGCAGACCGCGAAATTTCTAAAATCTTTGCTACTGGTTATTTTGGGATTGGAGGTTTCGCGATGGATTGGCATACGTTGAAAGCACAAGCACGGGAGAAATTCCGCGGCGCCTGCCGCGTCTGCCCGATCTGCAACGGAGTAGCCTGCGCCGGCGAAGTGCCGGGGATGGGCGGATTGGGTTCAGGCGCCGCTTTCCGCAATAATGTGGAGGCGCTGGCCGGTTTCCGCCTTAATTTGCGCACTATCCACAATGTGCATACGCCCAAGCTGTCCTGCCGCATTCTGGGGCTTGACCTGTCGCTGCCAGTCATTGCCGCGGCGATCGGCGGTATCGCCATGAATATGAACGGCGCCATGACGGAGGAAGAGTATGCCGCCGCCATTGTTGCCGGTTGTCGCCAGGCAGGGACCATCGGCATGACTGGTGACGGGCCGAAGCCTGAGGTTTTTGAGGCCGGTCTTAAGGCGATGGCCGCGGGGCTGGGACCGGCTATTCCCATCATCAAGCCACGTGACGTGGACAAAATCGTGGAATTGGCTCAACGGGCCGCGGCGGCCGGGGCGCCGGCGTTTGGCATTGATATTGACGCCGCGGCCTTGATTAATATGACCAACGCCGGACAAAAAGTGGGGCCGAAAACCAAGGACGAGCTAGCGTATATTAAGCAGCATACATCCATTCCGTTTATTGTGAAGGGAATCATGACTCCCGACGAGGCCGAGGCGTGCTGCGCCGCCGGCGTCGATGCCATCGTCGTTTCCAACCACGGCGGCCGGGCCCTTGATCATACGCCCGGTACGGCGCAGGTGCTGCCCTATATCGCCGAAACGGTGAAAGGGAGAATCACGATCCTGGTGGACGGCGGCATCCGCAGTGGCGCCGACATCCTCAAGATGCTGGCCCTGGGAGCTGACGCCGTGCTGATTGGCCGGCCGCTGGCCATTGGCGCCGTGGGCGGCGGCGCGGACGGCGTGGCCACTGTCCTGAATAAATTCGCCGGCGAACTGCGGGCGGCGATGGTCCTCACGGGGACGGCGGACGTCGCGGCGGTGAAGGAAGATATTTTATGGTAAAAAACGGAGGTCACGCCATGACTGATATTCATATTCAGCCGCGGCCGGTGGTCCATCAGCTGCGGGCCTTTACACCTGACCTGCCTGACCGGACGGTGGGGGAATTGCGCCGGTTGCTTGGCTTGGACGAAGTCATCAAGCTGTCGTTTAACGAAAGTCCTTACGGGCCTTCCCCTCGGGTGGTTGCGGCCCTGCAGCAGGCTGCTCGTTATGTCAACTTTTACTACGACCCGGAAGGCAGGGAGCTAAGAGACAAATTAGCCGCTCACTACGGTGTCGGCAGTGACTATATTTTTCTTGCTAACGGCGCCGACGAGGCGATTACCCTTATTGCCCAGGCCTACCTTGCGCCCGGCGACGAGGCGGTAATCCCGGCGCTTACCTTTGGCACCTGCGCTTTTGCGACCCGTCTGGTCGGGGCCCAGCCCGTGTTTGTCCCGGTACGGCAAGACCTGGCGATTGATTTGGCGGCAATGGCCCAGGCAGTGACGCCGCGGACCAAACTGGTCTACCTGTGCAATCCCAATAATCCTACCGGCATCATGATCGACGGCAGCGAGCTGCGGCGCTTTGTTGCCGGCTTGCCGCAGCACATTATCGTCCTTATTGACGAGGCCTATGCTGAGTTCGTCACCGACCCGGCCTATCTGTCGGGCATGGCTCTCATGCCGAACCATGCCAATATTGTTACTGTCCGCACTTTTTCTAAGATTTACGGTATGGCGGCGCTCCGGCTCGGTTACGGCATCGCCCGGCCCGAGCTGGTGGCCATGATAAATAGGGTGCGCAATCCCTTTAACGTCAACTTTCTGGCCCACGTGGCGGCGTTGGCGGCGCTGGCTGATACGGACTTTCACCGCCTAGTGGCCGCCCGCAATGCCGAGCAGCGCCAGCGGCTGACCGAAGCTTTTACGGAAAGGGGCTGGCAGGTTTGTCCCTCTCAGACCAACTTCTTGTTTGCCGATACCGGGCAGGACAGCGCGGCCTTTTGTCTGGCGCTGGCTCGGCGAGGAATAATTATACGTCCGGGGCATGGCTGGCAGCTGCCGAGTTTTGTCCGCATCACGGTGGGCAGCCCTGAGCAAAACGATAAACTTTTGGCGGCGCTGCGGGAATTAAACGGGCAGTAACAGGGAGCGGCAGCCGAAAATATTTTTTAAAAAGCTTCTGCTTAGCAGGATATTATGCAGTAATCACGAATATTAATGCAGTAAGAATATTAGGGAGGGACACTATAAATGAGCAAAAAAATTGTAGCGCTAGTGCTCGCGGCGGTGATGGTCGCGGTTTTGGTCGCCGGCTGCGGCTCTGGCAATAAACCGGCTGCGCAGCAACCGGCGGCGAAAGAGCCGATTAAAATCGCCCTGCCGACCTTTACCGGCTACGGTCCGCTGCTGGTGGCCAAAGAAAAGGGCTTCTTCAAAAACAAGGGACTGGATGTAGAGATCCAGGTCATCGACGGCCTGGGCGAACGCAAACAGGCGCTGATGGCCAATAAGATTCAAGGTATGGCAACCGCCCTTGACGTTTCTGTTACTATGGCGGGCGACGGTGTGCCGGTCAAAATCTTATGGGCCTTTGACACCTCCAACGGCGCCGACGGCATTTTGGTGAAAAACAATAAAGGCATTAACAGCGTCGCCGACCTGAAAGGCAAGGAGATTGCCCTGCCGGAAGCGGCTACCAGCCATTTCTTCCTGCTCAATGTTCTGGATAAAGCAGGCATGTCTGACAAGGATGTGAAAATCGTCAATATGACGGCCGGCGAAGCCGGCGCCGCCTTCGTGGCTGGCAAAGTCGACGCCGCGGTAACCTGGGAGCCCTGGTTGACCAAAGGCGCCAAGGCGGACGGCAAAGTGCTGGTAAGCACGAAAGATCTGCCTGGTGTCATCGTTGATGTTGTTTTTCTGCGCGAAGACTTCGTGAAAGCCCATCCGGACCAAGTCCAGGCGTTTGTAGCGGCGCTTAAGGAAGCGACCGATTTCATGATGACCAATAAAGACGAGGCCTACAAAATTATCGCCAACGGCTTCAAGATGAAGCCGGAGGAAATCAGTGCCGACATGCAGACCCTCAAGTTCTATGGGCTGCAGGAGAACTTGGCCTTCTTCGGCACCCCGGACAAACCCGGTCCTATTTATGACGTAACCAAAAAAGCCGGTCAGTTCTACTTTGACAAAAAGAAAATAAGTAAGGTGCCGAACCCGGCGGATATGATTGACGCAAGTTTTCTGAGCAAGTTAAAATAGGATAGGTATGCCAGCAGCCCGCTTGGCGGGCTGTTTGCGTTTTCGGCAGTGAAAGTAATTTTTGGGTGGTGATTTTGTTGCAGAAGCTCAAACTCTTTGTTCCAAAAGCTGATATCCCGGCATCGGTCTACTTTTCGCTCACAGTTCTTTCGTTCGTCCTGCTGCTGGGCGCCTGGTCGGTCCTGACTTACGGCGGCTTTGTTTCTCCCCTGTTTTTGCCGACCCCTGGTCAGATTATTGCCAGTGCGGTGGTGCTGTTTACCGAATTTGATCTGACCAAGGACATTCTGGCCAGCGTGGCGCGGGTAACCGGCGGCTTTTTGCTGGCCGCCATTATTGGTGTGCCACTTGGCATCCTCATGGGCAGCCTCAAGGTCTTCGAGGCATTTGTTGAGCCGCTGCTAGGTTTCTTGCGCTACATGCCGGCCTCGGCGTTTATTCCCCTCTTTATCTTGTGGCTCGGTATCGGCGAAAGCGAAAAGGTGGCGGTCATTTTCTTCGGTACTTTCTTCCAGCTCACCCTCATGGTCATGGACGTAACGAAAAACGTGTCGCAGGCGCTGATCGACACGGCGTACACGCTGGGCGTATCCAAACGGGGCGTTTTCTGGCGGGTTATCTTGCCGGCCAGCATGCCGGGTATTGTCGACACTCTGCGGATTACCTTCGGGTGGGCCTGGACGTACCTGGTCGTGGCGGAAATCGTCGCCGCCAGCTCGGGGTTAGGGCATATGATCATGCAGTCCCAGCGCTTCCTGAAAACTTCCCATATCATTGTTGGCATCATCATTATCGGTGTCATCGGCATTATTATCGACCTGGCGTTTAAGTGGCTGTACAACCGGCTGTTCCCCTGGCTGCGCAAAGGAGGTGTCGCCTAATGACGGCGAAACTGATAATTGACGATGTATCCAAAGTGTTTAGCGATGGCAAAACCGAAGTAACGGCCCTGTCCAACACCAGTTTTGCCGTCCGTCCCAACGAATTTATTACTATCCTGGGCCCGTCAGGTTGCGGCAAGTCAACCATCCTCAAAATTATCGCCGGACTGGAAGAACCGTCTAGCGGCCGAGTACTCTTAGACGGCCGGGAAATTAAGGGGCCGGGCGCCGACCGCGGCATGGTTTTCCAGTCGTATACACTCTTTCCCTGGCTGACGGTCAGGCAAAACATTGAATTCGGCCTGGAAGTGGCCGGTCGGCCCAAGGCCGAGCGGCGCGATATTGCTCACCACTATCTGGAGAAAATCGGTCTCAAAGGTTTTGAAAATGCATATCCGCAAAATCTGTCCGGCGGCATGAAGCAGCGGGTGGCCATCGCCCGGGCATTGGCCAATGATCCCGAGGTCCTGCTCATGGACGAACCGTTTGGCGCGCTGGACGCCCAAACGCGCACCGTAATGCAAGAACTGCTTGTTGACGTGTGGGAAGAGTCGCACAAGACCATCCTGTTTGTTACCCACGACGTGGACGAGGCGGTCTTTTTGGGCGATACCATTTATGTAATGACGGCTCGGCCGGGCAAAATCAAAGAGCGCATCGAAGTGCCGCTGCCACGGCCGCGCACGTTTGACGTTAAACTCAGTCCGGTGTTCTTGGAGATTAAGCGCCAGGTACTCGAACTTATCCGGGAAGAGAGCTGGAAGACGGCCAACAGCAACCTGTAAGGCGGGGCGGATTATGACGAAGTTTTATAACCTCTTTATTACGGAGTGGGGCCATATGGCGGCCGTGTGGAGCGATTGCGGCCTGTGGGAGCTCAGTTTTCCGCGGCCGGACGCGGCGGCGGCCCTGGCCGATCTGGCCACTGGCAATATCACGGAAGGAGAGGCTCATCCTTTGCTGCCGGAACTGGCTGGTCAGCTCAAACTGTATTTCCGCGGCTATCCGGCGGCGTTTGCCGTGCCTGTTGACTGGCGGGGCTACACGCCCTTTCAGGCGGCGGTGTTGCGTTTTACGGCCGGCATTGCTTTCGGCGAGGTGCGGACTTATGGTGAAGTGGCCAAAGCCATTGGCGCGCCCAAGGCGGCGCGGGCGGTAGGTGGCGCGTTGGGCCGTAACCGAACACCGATCATCATTCCCTGTCATCGCGTCATTGGCGCCGACGGCAGCCTGACCGGCTTTAGCGGCGGCCTGGAGATGAAAAAAGCGCTGCTGCTGCTTGAGCAAGTGAAGGAAGTGTAGCGCGGCGCCAACAGACATTGTCAGAGGGACGGTTATTGTGGCAACCCGGTAAGGGGATGGGTTAGGAGAAAAATATTGTCAAAAACTACGGGTTAAGAATATAATAGTAGATGGACTTGGAAATGGCTAAGGAGGCGTGCGCGGTGTCGGGCTTTTTGCTGCGCATTATCATCAACGCGGTGATGCTCTTTTTCGTGACCGTAGAGCTGCCGGGTATTTTTATCGATACCTTAGGCAGCACCTTGCTGGGAGCGGCCATTGTCGGGATTGCCAATGCGGCAATCCGTCCGTTGGTTTCGTTGGCATCGCTGCCGTTTAATACGCTCACGCTGGGGAGTCTGACGTTTATCACCAATATATTTGCGCCGCTAATGGTGGTGAAAACACTGCCCGGCGTGCAAATCTCCAGCATGGTGGCGTCCCTGACCGGGATTTTGCTCATGACGGTGTGTAGTTACACGGTGACGAAAATGATTCACGACCGCTAAAAATGTGCACTCAAAAAGCACCTCGGCCGGGGTGCTTTTTTGCTATTTCGCTATATTGAACCACAAAGATAATCATGCCAATAAATTGGCACCACAAAGCATGAAAACCGTTATTCAACCGCGGAGAACGCAGAGAGCGCGATATTCATCGCGCTAAAGTTAAAAAATACCCCCTCCGTGTCCTCTGTGGTTCCATTATATAAATTCAAGCGCGACAACCGTCGCGGACGTGACCCTTCGCGTTCTTCGCGGCTTTTGTGGTTTTGTTATTCAGGATAGAAGGTTAATTTTTGGCAGAGGAGTTTAGGCTATGTCGATTAAACTAATTGCCGTTGATTTGGACGACACGTTGCTGGACAATTCACTGGCCGTATCGGCGCGGGCGCGGGAAGCGATCGCCCAGGCGGTGGCGCGGGGCGTCACCGTGACGGTGGCGACCGGGCGCATGTACCGCTCGGCTTTGCCGTATGCTCGCCAGCTTGGCCTCGATGTGCCGCTTATTACCTATAACGGGGCGCTCATCAAGGCCGCCCTGTCGGGCGAAGTGCTGCTGCACCGCCCGCTGGCGGAAGATGTGGCCCGCGACGTGTTGGCGCTTTCCCGCCAGCAGGGCTGGTACATCCAGGTTTACCTGGATGACGTATTGTATGTGACTGAACTGAATGACCGGGCGCTTTATTATGAAACAATCGCCGGGGTTAAGGCCGTGCCAATCGGGGACAGGCTATACAGCCTACCGGGTGCGCCGACCAAGCTGCTGGTCATGGCTGAACCGGCGGATATCCTGCGCATCCAGGAGGAAGTGCAGGCTCGGTTTGGCGATAGGCTGTATGCAGTGGTGTCCAAGCCCAATTATCTGGAAATGGTTCACCCGGCGGTAAACAAGGGAGCGGCGTTGGCGTTTCTGGCGGAAAAACTGGGCATTAGCCGCGACGAGGTCATGGCCATTGGCGACTCGTACAACGACCTCGACATGCTCGAATATGCCGGGTTCGGCGTGGCCATGGGCAATGCATCCCAGCGCGTCAAGGCCGTGGCCCAGGCGGTTACCCGCGGCAACGACGAAGACGGCGTGGCCGAAGCAATCGAGAAAATACTGGGGTCAGGCTTGACTTATTTTAAAAATTGACTTATTTTCAGCGCCTTCACCGCACCTGTCGCTATGACAATAAAAGGTTTAAACCGGGAAAGCGCGGGCGCTTGGTGGCTCGAATAATTATCACCCTACTCCGAAAACTCACTTCAAAAATTTATGTCAACTACTTCGAATAGAGACAAAGAGATCCCAAGGCCTACTCTATAGGTTTTTTATAGTAGGCATTTGTAAAGAAGGATTTACTTTTAAACTGATCTTAAGCAACTATATTTTCAAGGTTTATTTCAATTCCTGCGTTTTGTAAAAGTTGAAGTGCTCTTTTTATTGCAGCATCTTTACTTCGCTGTTCAAAGTAGTTGGCACCTAATTCAATGTACGGCTGTTTTTTCTTGAGAATATGATAGGCAATTATTAAAATGCTATGTCCTACAGCTACTGCAGCACGGTTAGAACCACGACGGGAACAGATTCTACGGTATTGAGACGCAAGATAAGTATCTTTTTGGCGGGCGGCAGAGCGAGCTGATTGTACAAGTGTTGTTCGCAGATGTTGGTTTCCTTTACGGGTTTTTCCTGATTTTCGCTTATCAGCGCTTTCGTTATGCCCTGGAGCCATTCCTGACCAAGATGAAAGATGCTCCGCGGATGGGAAGCGACTCATATCTACTCCAATCTCAGCAATGATTTCTTCTGCATTGCGCCGATTAACACCGGGTATGGTGTCTAATAGCTCCAAGGCTTCTTCAAAAGGGCGCATACGGTCTGCTATTTCTTTATCCAATTCTTTAATACTTTCATCTAGCGTTTCAATATGTTTTAGTTGCATGGATAGCATCATTTTTTGATGGTAACCAAGAGAGCCCT
>NZ_AAWL01000019.1 GCF_000169155.1 Thermosinus carboxydivorans Nor1 | reverse complement strand
GTCTGCCTCATATCTGGTGCCCGGGCTGCGGCAACGGCATTGTTACCGGCGCCATCGTCAAGGCTATCGACAAATTGGGGCTGGACCAAAATAAAACCGTCATTGTTTCCGGTATCGGCTGCTCGTCCCGTGCTTCGGGCTACCTTAACTTCGATACCGTTCACTCCGCTCACGGCCGTGCCCTGCCGGTCGCTACCGGGATCAAGCTGGCTGAGCCGGACCTTAATGTCATTGTCGTTACCGGCGACGGCGACGGCACCGCAATCGGCGGCAACCACTTCATCCATGCGGCCCGCCGCAATATCAACCTGACAGTGATCCTTTACAACAACAACATTTATGGTATGACCGGCGGCCAATATTCGCCGCTTACGCCGACCAATAACAAGGCGACAACGGCGCCTTACGGAACGGTCGAACGCACCTTTGATATCGCGGAACTGGCCAAGGCGGCCGGCGCCACCTTTGTCGCCCGCGGTACGGCCTATCACACCCAAATGCTTGTCGACCTCATCGCCCAAGCCATCAGCCATGACGGCTTCGCCCTGGTCGAAGCAATTACCCAGTGCCCCATTTCCTATGGCCGGCAAAACAAGATGGGCGATGCGCCTAAGATGCTCGCATGGCAGCGCGACCACGCCGTTACCGTCGAAGCGGCGAAAAAGCTCGCCCCCGAACAGCTTGCCGATAAATTCCTTATCGGCGTCCTGCACAAGAGCGAAGCGCCGGAATACACCAAGCAATATGATTTAATCCTCGCCAAAGCGCAGAAAGGAGCCCGGTAATATGGTTGAAATGCGGCTTTCAGGCTCTGGCGGACAGGGTCTTATTCTCGCCGGTATCATTCTCGCCGAAGCGGCACTACTGGACGGTAAACTGGCCATCCAGTCCCAGTCCTACGGTCCCGAGGCCCGCGGCGGCGCCAGCAAATCCGAGGTCATCATCGCCGACCGGCCCATCCATTACCCCAAAGTCACCAAGCCTAATCTGGTGCTGGCCATGACGCAGGAAGCCACCAACAAATACTGCGCCGACCTGCCGGCAGATGGCATCCTGATGGTAGACACTACCTTCGTCAAAGAAATCCCTGAACACGTTAAAAACGTCTACCGGCTGCCCATCACCGAAACGTCCAACGCTGAACTGGGCAAAAGCCTCTTTGCTAACATTATTGCCCTCGGCGCCATCGTGGCGGCCACCAATGTCGTTAGTGTCGAGTCAATTACCCAGGCGGTTCTTAACCGCGTTCCCCCCGGCACTGAAGAAGTCAACAAACGCGCCCTTGAACTGGGAATGAGCTTGCTGCGCAAGGAGTAATCCTCCTGGCGCGGCAAGTATCATAAATTAAAAAAAGGAGGAATTTAAAAACATGCAAAAGGTGACTGCCACCCAGCCACCGCAAGAATCGTTCGCCAAACGCTACGGCCTAATCATCGGACTTATTGCACTACTTGCCATCATTCTTCTGCCTACCCCTGCCGATCTGCCGGTGGCAGGGCAGCGGATGCTCGGCATCCTGGTCTTTTCCGTAATTGTCTGGATGACCGACGCCATTTCCTACCCCGTGAGCGCCGCCGTCATCATGACCCTCATGGCCTTTCTGCTTGGTATTTCCCCGGAGGTAGCCAATCCCAAAAAATTAATTGGTACTAGTCAAGCCTTAACCATGGCCTTAGGCGGGTTTAGCAATACCGCTTTGGCGCTGGTCGGCGGCGCTCTCTTCCTGTCGGCTGCCATGACGCAAACCGGCCTTGACAAGCGGATTGCGCTTTTCGTCTTGTCGAAAGTCGGCGCCAAGACCAACCGCGTGCTTGCCGGCGTAATCTTTGTCGGTTTTATCCTCAGCTTTTTCGTGCCCAGCACCACGGCCCGCGTAGCATGTCTGGTGCCAATTGTCATGGGCATGATTAAAGCCTTTGGCGTTAACCAAAAAAGCGCTTTTGCCGGCGTTATGATGATTGCCACCGCCCAGGCCGACAGCCTCTGGAACGTGGGCATCAAAACCGCCGCGGCCCAAAACTTAATCGCCCTGGGCTTCATCGAAAAACAACTAGGAGTATACATCACCTGGCTGGACTGGTTTATTGCCGCCGCGCCTTTTTCCGCCATCATGTCCGTCGTTCTCTATTATGTTCTGCTTAAACTAATGCCGCCCGAAATGGATGAAATCCCTGGCGGCAAAGAAGCAGTAGCCAAAGAGTTGGCGGCGCTTGGTCCCATGAAAACCGACGAGAAGAAACTGCTGGCTCTCTCGCTCATCCTCCTCTTTTTCTGGTCAACTGAAAAAATCGTTCATCCGTTCGATACTTCGACCACTACTATTGCTGCTATCACGCTCATGCTGCTGCCCGGCATCGGCGTCATGACCTGGAAAGATGCCCAGGCTAAAATTCCCTGGGGTACCTTAATCCTGTTCGGCGTCGGCATCAGCTTAGGTTCCGCCATCTTGTCGACTAAAGCGGCAGCTTGGCTGGCAAAGATTATTGTGAGCGCCTTTGGCCTGCAGACTATGTCCGGTCTTGTTATCCTTGCCGTTTTAGCCGCCTTCCTGATCATCATTCACCTCGGCTTTGCCAGCGCCACCGCCCTAGCTGCCGCTATGATTCCCATCATTATTTCCATCCTCCAAGGTGTCAAAACGCCTGGCATTAATATCGTCGGTATGACGATGATTCTCCAGTATGTTGTCAGCTTCGGCTTTATCTTACCGGTAAATGCGCCGCAGAACATGATCGCTTATGGTACGGAAACGTTCGAAGTGCGGGACTTCATCCGCACCGGTATTCCCCTGACCATTATCGCCTACGCGCTGATTGTCCTGCTGGGCGCTACCTACTGGAAGTGGATCGGGATCGTCAACTAAATTTTGTAATATTTATTAATTTAATAACAAGACCGGGAGAGCCACTGCTGCTCCCGGTCTTGTTATTTTAGCCCCAAAATATTTTTTAAAACTTTAGTCCTGGCCCGACTTACCGGCACTTCTTCCTGCCGGCAGTCATCCATCCGCAAAAGATAAGAACCGTGAAACCAGGGGATTATTTCCCGGACCATATCAAGATTGACAATATATTGCCGATGAACCCGTAAAAAATTGCTTCCATCCAAAATATTTTCAATTTCCTGCAAAGTCAGGGTCGCCATATACTCGCTTGTTTTAGTGCGGACAAACACATCCTTATCTTTCACATAGGCCAGCACAATCTCGTTTTTATCCAGGGGAATTATCTTACCGCCAGTAGTAACGCAAATTTTGCTAACCGCCGGTCTACCCGCTTGGTAGGTGCGTTCGATGAGACAGCGGACTTTACTCATCAGCCGAGCAAGCTTATCTTCCATAATGGGCTTGGTGATATAACCTACCGCGGGAGTATCAAACGCCTCAAGCGCATGTTCCTGAAAAGCCGTGATAAAAACGACTAAGGGAGTAGCGCGCAGCACGCTCAGACGCCTGGCCAACTCAAGACCCGACATGCCTGGCATTTTTATGTCGGCAAATACCAGGTCGCAGCCTTGTTCGCTAATATACTCCAAGGCCTCGAGCGGATTGGTAAATTTGGCGGCTACGTCAATGTCGATATGTTGCTTTAGAAGGTACTCAATCTCATCACAGATAGGCTGCTCGTCATCAATAATTACCGTCTTAACCCGCATGCGCCAGATCTCTCCCCTCATACGGAATAACGATCCGGACCGTTGTCCCTTGTCCAAGCGTGCTCTCGATGGCAAGACCATACTCTTTCCCGTAAATACCCGTTAACCGTTTATAAACATTGCGGATACCGATGCCTTGTCCCTGTCCGGCCAAGATAGTGCGAAGTTTTTCGACCGGTATGCCGACACCATTGTCCCTTACCTCAATGACCATTGCTCCATCCCGCAGACCAGCCGCAATAGTCAGTACACAATGGCTCAGCTTGGGAAACAGGCCGTGCTGTACGGCGTTCTCCACCAGCGGCTGTAGCGTTAGTAGCGGGATGGGTGCCTCAAGCAAGATCGGGTCGATTTCGGTTTTGACGGTCAGGCGGGAACCAAACCGTGCCTTTACAATTTCCAAATAGGCCGCTATTCCTTCCATTTCTTCTTTCAAGGTGACAAAATCCTGTCGATCGGCAAAACTGTGCCGCAACATTGTCGCCAGGTGGCCGAGGAGACTGCGAGCCGTATCAGGGTTTGTCCGGCAGAAGGACATGATAATGTTAATGGTATTAAACAAAAAGTGCGGATTAATTTGGGCCTGGAGCGCCTTTAGTTCGGCCTTTTCCCGCATCTTCCGCTGGCAATCAATTTCCGCCAGTTCAATTTGCACGGATAAGAGGTGGGCGATACCCTCGGCCATGCGAATGTCAACCTCGGTAATGCCGTTCGGCACTGTCCGGTTGAGTTTGACCGTACCGATAACGGCGCCATTGACCACCAGCGGGGCAACGACGCTCGATTGCAGAGGACACCCTGCCACCGGACAGCCCTGCTCCTGGGCAGTGTGCACGATATGCAGCATCCCGCTGATAAGGGTCTGTTTGGTTGACTGGGTCATAATCGGCTCGCCTGGTTTGTGGTGGTCAGCCCCTTTGCCAACAAAGGCCAGCACCTGCTCCCGGTTGCTGATGGAAACGGCATCCATACCGGTGAATGCAAAAATAATTTCCGCCGTTTTTTGCGCCGACTCCATGGTCAGGCCGTGCCGTAAAAAGGGCAACGTCCGGCTGGCGATTTCCAGTGACAGCTGGGCCGCTTTCGCCCCATGCAGTTCTTGCTCGGTTTTGATGTCCTTCAAAATCAGCATGAAAACTACCGTCCCCAACATGGTCACTACCGTGGTCGGCACCGCAATAGCCTTTTCCAACGCCCACGCCGCTTCAAACGGTTTGGCCAAAAGCAGCACCATTCCCTTTTGCAGTCCTTCGGCGGCCAAGGCAAGCAAGGCAGCTTTTTTCCAGTTAATGCCGTGCAGGCCGTATTTCTGCCGCGCCATACCGGCCATCAGCCCGCCCAGCAATGTGGCGGCGCCGCAGATTTCCGCCGTAAACCCGCCAATCAGATAACGGTGCAGGCCGCTGATGAAGCCAATGCCAAGCCCCACCCACGGTCCGCCCATGATGCCACCCATAAGCGTACCGACCAAGCGGGTGTTAGCCAGCGCGCCTTCCACCGGAACCCCGGTGTAAGTACCCAGGATGGACAGAACGGAAAAAATAACGGTCAAAGTCAGCCAGCTACGTGGCGTCGTCGGCCGTTCGGCACAGCTGGCGATATAGCGATTGCGGCCGATAAAATTAGCGGCCATGGCCAGCAGCGCCATATCACCCATCAGTTCCAAAACAAGTTCAAATTTCATCAAAAAACCACCATGATTATGCAAGTTTCTCCTTACTATTGTAACGCTGGCGCCGCACCAGTGACAAGGTGAACAGCACATAAAATATATGCCAATAAAATGAGCCGCCGCACCAAATAAATGCGCGACGGCTAAATTAACGCCATTAGAGGAAATATTGGACGCCGGCGGCAAAAATTCCCTGGTCTTTATCACCCGGCACATTGATGGCCACATGGCGGCCGACCCGCTCGGAATGACCCATTTTGCCAAGCACCCGCCCGTCAGGGCTGGTAATGCCCTCAACCGCTTCCAGCGATCCATTGGGGTTATAGCGGATATCGCTGCTGGGATTGCCGTCTAAATCGACATACTGGGTGGCAATCTGCCCGTTGGCGATGAGTTCGTCCAGCACCGCCGGCGGCGCAACAAACCGGCCTTCACCGTGCGAGACGGCTACGGTGTGAATGTCTCCCAGCTTAGCGTTGTTAAACCACGGCGACAACGTGGATACCACTTTGGTGCGTACCATGCAGGAGACATGGCGGCCGATCGCATTAAAGGTAAGGGTTGGACTGTCGGGCGTAATGTCGCGGATTTCGCCATAGGGCACCAGCCCTAGTTTAATCAGTGCCTGAAACCCGTTGCAAATGCCCAGCATTAGGCCGTCGCGCCGCTTAAGAAGATCGTGGACCGCGTCTTTGACCTTGGGATTGCGCAGCAGCGTAGCAATGAACTTGCCGGAACCGTCCGGCTCGTCACCGGCGCTAAAGCCGCCGGGCAACATGACAATTTGCGCCTGACTGATGCGGCGAGCCAATTCGGCAATAGACTCCTCGATCTGGGCCGGCGTTAAATTGCGGACAACCATCATATCAACCAAGCCGCCGGCCTTAGTAAATGCCCGGGCCGAATCATACTCGCAGTTGGTCCCGGGAAACACGGGGATGAAAACGCGCGGTTTGGCAAGGCGGACGCTGCCTTTTCTGCTCCGCCGCTCGCAGACAATCACCCTGGGCTTGGGCGGCTCGGGCGCCTTGGTGGGGAAGACCGTTTCCAGCGGCTGCTCCCAGGCGGTATAGGCCTCGTCCAGGGAAATTTCCGTTTGACCCAGGCGGATGACCGGAGCGGCGGCGGTATGGCCGAGGACAACATAATCTACGTCCGCCAGCATGCTTAGATCAGCCTTGCCGTCCAGCTCGAGAACAAAGGAGCCATAGTCGGCGCTAAACCATGCTTCCGGCGCCAGCTGGGCCGCGGCAACAAAACCAATGCGGTTGCCGAAGGCCATTTTGCTCAGCGCCGCCGCTAAACCGCCGTAGCGCACCGTGCTGGCCGCCCGGACAAGGCCAGCGTGGACAAGCTCCGTCACCTTGGCAAAATTACGGCGCAAAACTTCGAAACGGGGCAATTCTTGCTCATCACGTGGCGCCGGAATAAATACGACCAAGTTACCCGCTTCTTTAAATTCAGGCGACACAATGCGACCGGCGTCAGTCACGTTGACGGCAAAAGCCACGAGCGTGGGCGGCACATTAAGGTCCATAAAAGTGCCGGACATGCTGTCTTTGCCGCCAATCGCCGGGATGCCCAGCTCTTTTTCGGCATAGAAAGCGCCGAGCAGGGCGCTGAACGGCTTGCCCCATTTGCGCGGATCCTTGCCCAGCTTCTCAAAATATTCTTGGAGAGTCAGCCGTATCGTCCGGTAGTCGCCACCCATGGCCACACTTTTGGCCACCGCCTCCACGACAGCATAAACGGCGCCGTGAAAAGGACTCCAGGTAGCAAGCTGCGGCTGAAAACCAAAAGTCATCAACGTAGCTGTTGTCGTCTCGCCGTCAAGGACGGGAAGCTTGGCCGCCATGCCTTCGGCCGGTGTCGCCTGGTACTTACCGCCGAACGGCATCAGCACCGTACCGGCGCCAATGGTACTATCAAAGCGCTCGACCAATCCCTTTTGACTGCAGATGTTGAGGTCCTGAAGATTTGCCAACCAGGCTGCCCTAAGATCGGGCAGCGCGGGTCGGACGCCGTCCGGCAATTTTTCAAACCAGTTTGCTTCGGCCGGCGGAGCGGCGACAACGACGCTTGCCCGCTGCTTCACCCCGTTGGTATTGAGAAAGTCGCGGCTGAGGTCAACAATCGCCCGGCCGCGCCAGAACATGCGCATGCGCCGCTCTGCCGTTACTTCGGCTACGACCGTGGCCTCAAGGTTTTCGGCCGCGGCATAGCGAATGAAATTATCAGCCTGGTCGCCGGCCACAACGACGGCCATCCGCTCCTGCGATTCGGAAATAGCCAGTTCAGTGCCGTCCAGACCTTCATATTTTTTGGGGATGGCGTCGAGATTGATCCGCACGCCGTCGGTAAGTTCGCCAATGGCAACCGAAACGCCGCCAGCCCCGAAGTCGTTGCATTTTTTTATCAGCCGGCTGACGGCGGGATTGCGGAACAAGCGCTGAAGCTTCCGCTCGGTTGGCGGATTGCCTTTTTGTACCTCGGCACCGCACGTCGCCAAAGATTCCAAGTTATGCTCCTTGGAAGAGCCGGTAGCGCCGCCGCAGCCGTCCCGCCCTGTTCGCCCCCCGACCAGCAGCACGACATCGCCGGGCTGGGGCCGCTGCCGTACAACATTGCGCCGCGGGGCGGCGGCAATGACCGCGCCAATTTCCATCCGCTTGGCGATATACCCCTCGTCATAAAGTTCCGCCACCTGGCCAGTGGCCAGCCCTACCTGGTTGCCATAGGAGCTGTACCCTGCCGCCGCGCCGATGGTAATTTTCCGCTGTGGCAGTTTGCCGGGCAGCGTGCTTTCAATTTTTGCACGCGGGTCGCCGCTGCCGGTAACGCGCATAGCCTGATAGACATAAGTCCGCCCGGAAAGCGGATCGCGGATCGCACCGCCCAGGCAGGTTGCCGCGCCGCCAAAAGGTTCAATTTCCGTCGGATGGTTATGGGTTTCATTTTTAAACATGACCAACCATTCTTCCGTCCGGCCGTCTACCTCGGCGTTAACAACAATACTGCAGGCGTTGATTTCATCAGACTCATCAAGATCAGCCAGCAAGCCACGCTTTTTCATTTCCTTCATCCCGATTGTGGCAATGTCCATGAGGGACATATCCTTTGCCGCCTCGCCGAAGACATAGGCCCGCGTCTGGCAATAAGCCGCAAAGGCGTCAGCAACCGGCCGGCTGTAGCGCCCCTCTTCAATCACCACGTCTTCGATTTTGGTCAGAAAGGTGGTGTGCCGGCAATGGTCAGACCAATAAGTGTCGATAACCCGAATTTCCGTTATGGTAGGATCGCGCCGTTCTTCATCCCGGAAATAGACCTGGCAGAACGACAGATCTTCCAAACTCATCGCCAGCCCGAGTTTGGCGTGAAGCGCCGCCAGTTCCGCAGCAGCCATAGTAGTAAACCCGGTCAGAACCGTTACGTCAGCTGGCGGCGGCGCACTCATCTCCAAACAGTCCGGTTTGGTCAGCGCCGCCTCGCGGCACTCGATGGGATTGATGCAGTAGTGCTTGATGCGGTCAAAATCATCGTCCGATAAATCACCCTGCAGAATAATAACTTTGGCCGCAAGCACCGTCGGCCGCTCCCGCTGGGTTAGAATTTGCAGGCATTGCGCCGCCGAATCAGCCCGCTGGTCATATTGGCCGGGCAGATATTCTATAGCAAAGACGCGGTCACCCGCTGCCAGCGGCAGTTCTTCATCATAGACTTCGTCCACCGTCGGTTCCGCAAAAATCGTGGTGCGTGCCTGAACATATTCAGCCTCGCTTACCCCGGCCATGTCATAGCGGTTGACCACCCGCACGCCCGTCAGGCCGGTAATTCCTAAATTCACTTTAAGGTCGGTGTATAAATTTTGCGCCTCAACCGCAAAATCCGCCTTCTTCTCTACATAAATTCTGCGCACAGGTTGTGTCAATTGTGCCGCCCCCTTTAATACAAAAAAACAATTTACATATAGATTATAACACGCTATTATTAATTATAATAATTAATATAAATAATATCATTTATAAAGGATGTTAATTAATGAACATCAATTTTGAACTCTACAAAGTCTTTTATTATGTAGCCAAGCATCTCAGCTTTTCCGAGGCAGCCAGCGATCTGTACATTTCTCAATCGGCCGTCAGCCAGGCCGTAAAACAGTTGGAAACCAGCCTGGGGTGCCGCCTATTCGTCCGCACGACCAAGCAAGTATCTCTCACGCAGGAGGGCGAGCGGTTATTTTCCCATATTGAACAAGCCTTTCACATTATTAAAACCGGGGAGCGCGCCGTCCGCCAAATCCGCTCCCTGCAGGAAGGCGAAATTAAAATCGGCGCCAGCGATACTATCTGTAAATATTATCTCCTGCCGTACCTGCGGCAATTTATTCAGCGCTACCCTAATATTAAGCTGAAAATCATAAACCGCACATCTCCCGTCTGCTTGGAATTATTAAAAAAAGGCGCCGTCGATCTGGCTGCCGTCAATCTGCCCGCCTGTCTGCCGGAGAATTTTACCGTCCACCGCCGTACCGCCATCCGGGATGTGTTTATTGCCGGTCCGGCGTTTGAGCGGTTGCGCGGCCAAACGTTATCCCTCACCGACCTGGCCTGCTACCCGCTTCTCATGCTGGAAAAAAACACGGTAACGCGGCATTTTTTTGACGAATTGCTCGCGACCGGCGGCGTGACCATCACCCCCGAAGTAGAGTTGGGAAGTGTTGATCTGTTGATTGAGTTGACCAAAATTGGTTTGGGACTTTCGTTTGTGGCTGAAGAATACGTCGCAACCGAGGTGGAGCGGGGCGAAATTTTTATCCTGGATGTGGCAGCCCCCATCCCTTACCGCTACCGGGGAATAGTATCCAACCGCCACATCCCGCTGCCGCTGGCAGCCCAAAAATTCATTGAGATGTTATGAGCGTCTGCTCCGCGAACGTGAAATAGCCCCCAATAAAGGGGGCTATTTCACGTGTAAGCAGCTTACTCCAGGGAAAATCCGATGTGCGTCTGCCGCCAGCCAAGGCGTCGGTAAAACTCGTGTGCCTCGGTCCGCACCAGGTTGCTGGAGAGAACGATTTTGTAACAGTTGGCCGCTTTGGCCAGGCGGGTGGCCTCGGCCATAAGCGCCGTACCAATGCCTTGCCCGCGATGAGCCGCCGCCACGACCACATTGGTCACTGCCGCCCAAGGCTGCCCCCCGTGGCCAAGGTTGGGAATAATGACACAAGTCAAGGTACCCACCACCTCGCCGTCTTGTTCTGCGACCAGGATATGCTGCCGCTTGTCCTGCCACGCCTCTCGCCAGGCTTCATCGTTGTCCTCGCTGTTTTCATACGCTTTCGCTAATTCGCCATACAAGGCGAAGATGGCCGGAAGATCGCCTTCCGTTGCCGGTCGGATAACCAGTCTGTCCGTCATTTTGCCTCTCCTCCCTCGCCCCTAATTACCAGGGTAAATTTATGATGGCTAGAATGACCATGACCACCCCTGCCGCCAACTTAAAGAGGGTGCCGGCAAGCTGTCCCAGCATAACCTGCCGAGCGACCCGCCCGGCCTGCGCGGCGTCGTTTGTCCGGACATACTCAGCCAGGTAGCTGGCCCCGTAAGCGCCCGCCATGCCGCCGAAAAGCGTTCCTACGACCGGCAGCAGGGCAGTTCCGGCAATCCCGCCGGCAAAAGCGCCTGCTATGGCTGCTGCCGTCGCTGCTCTTGATGCTTTCGCTTTTCTGGCGCCAATCGCGCCGGCGGTGAACTCGGCCACTTCACCGGCCAGGACCAAACCAAACAGCACGAGCAGTAGTTTGGCGTGGAAATGCTGAAAGCCTTCCCAATACCCATAAATCAGCGCCAGCCCCATGACCAACCAATTGCCGGGCAGACCGACGAGCGTCAGCCCCAAACCGGCCAGCAGCAGGACGGCGAAACCCAGGTTGGCAAGTACCGCGCTCCAATCCATTACTATTCACCTGCCGTAATCCTTTTTCATAGTTTTCGCCCATGGCGGCGGTTTTACCTGCAAATTTCAGGCCAAATCGAAAAGCCAGGGTAAATTAGTCCCTGGCTTTTGTTAGTGCCCGCTGGGCAATATCCCGGCGGTAATGGATATTGGCAAAATTAATATTATTTATCGCCCGGTACGCTTTGTCCACGGCGGTAGCAATAGTTTCGGCGCAGGCCGTTACCCCGAGTACCCGCCCACCGCTGGTTACCAGTTTGCCATCGCTAATGGCGGTACCGGCGTGAAAGATTAGCGCGCCTGCTGCTTCGGCGGCAGCAAGACCGCTGATAACATCGCCTTTACGGTATGGCCCCGGATAGCCGCCGGCGGCAGCGACGACACAAACTGCCGCCCCGTCCGCCCAGGCGATGTCGATTTCGTGCAGCCGTCCGTCAACACAGGCTTCCATTATCATAACCAGGTCGCTCGCCAGCAAAGGCAGCACAGCCTGTGTTTCCGGGTCGCCGAAACGGGCGTTAAACTCCACTACTTTCGGTCCGTCGGCGGTAATCATCAGCCCGGCGTAGAGGCAGCCCTGATACAGACAGCCTTCCTGCCGCAGTGCGTCCACTACCGGTTGCAAAATTTCCCGCACTACCCGTTCACGCACCGCCGCCGTCACCACCGGCGCCGGGGCGTAGGCGCCCATGCCGCCCGTATTCGGACCATGATCGCCGTCACAGGCGCGCTTGTGGTCTTGGGCAGCCACCATGGGAACGACGGTATAGCCGTCAGTGAAGGCCAGCACCGAAGCTTCCTCACCTTCCATATATTCTTCGATAACCACCCGGTTACCGGCAGCGCCGAACGCCCGGTCGCGCATAATGGTCTGCACGGCATCAAGGGCCTCTGCCACCGTTTGGGCCACTACCACTCCCTTGCCGGCTGCCAGACCGTCGGCCTTAACGACAACCGGCGCTCCCCAGCGCCGGATACAATCCATGGCGGCGGCTATGTCCTCAAAAACGGCGAACTTCGCCGTCGGAATGTTATATTTCTGCATTAGGGCTTTGGCAAAGGCTTTTGATCCTTCGATGCGGGCCGCCGCCTGCTTAGGGCCAAACACTTTAAGTCCATAGGCGGCAAATTCATCGGCCAGGCCCTGCATTAGCGGCAGTTCGGGCCCGACCACCGTCAGGTCGATTTGCCGCTCAAGCGCAAACTGGCGCAGAGCGGCGATATCGCTGGCATCGATGGACACACATTCGGCAAGTGCGGCGATGCCCGGATTACCCGGCGCACAGTAGATTTGCGTAACGCGCGGACTGGCCGCCAGCTTCCAGACCAAAGCATGCTCCCGGCCGCCGCTGCCGATTACTAATATACGCACTAGCGCCACCCCCTAGTGTTTAAAATGGCGCACACCGGTAAACACCAGCGCAATGCCGTGCTCATTAGCCGCTTGGATGGTTTCGTCGTCCCGTACCGAGCCACCAGGTTGAATGATAGCGCGGATGCCGGCCCGAGCAGCTGCGTCCACCGTATCACGGAAAGGGAAAAAGGCGTCAGAAGCCAGTACCGCCCCTTGGGCTTTTCCTCCGGCCTGGGCCAGCGCAATTTGGGCCGCGCCCACCCGATTCATCTGACCGGCGCCAACACCAAGGGTCTGCCCGCCCTTGGCGACGACAATGGCGTTCGATTTTACATGTTTTACCACTTTCCAGGCAAAGAGCAAATCCTCCCATTCAGCGGCACTCGGCGCCTGCTGGGAAACTACCTTCATATCAGCCTGGTCGGCATCCGCCCGGTCGGTCTCTTGCACCAGAATACCGCCTGACACCTTTTTGATGTCCCATTCGGTAGCGGTAGTGCCGGCTGGTGCAGCCAAAAGCAAGCGGAGGTTTTTCTTCTGGCGCAAGCGATCAAGGGCCTCATCACTGTAGCCCGGCGCAACAACCGCCTCGGTAAAGACGGCGCTAATCTGCTCGGCTGTCGCCTTATCTACCGGACGGTTAAGCCCGACGATGCCGCCGAACGCCGATACCGGGTCAGCGGCGTAAGCTTTGGCATAAGCTTCGGCAAGGCTAGCGGCGATGGCGGTGCCGCACGGATTGGTATGCTTAATAATAACCGCTGCCGGCTGAGCGAATTCGTTGACTAAAGCGTAAGCAGCCTCTAGGTCAACGATATTATTAAAGGAAAGTTCTTTGCCATGGAGCTGCCGGGCCGTGGCTATGCCGCCACCGGCAAAATATTTGGTCCGATAAAAGGCGGCCTGCTGATGCGGGTTTTCCCCATACCGCAGATCCTGTACTTTTTCAAACACCAAGTGCAATTTTGCGGGAAATGACCCCGCGCCAAGCTGCCCGTCAAGATAGGCGGCAATACAGGCGTCATATTCGGCGGTGTGGTAATACGCTTCCCGAGCCAAGGCCATACGGTATTCAACCGTGAGATCGCCATCCACCGCCAGGCGCTCGCTGATTTCCCCGTAGCGGTCAGGGTTGACCACAACGGCCACATGGCGGAAGTTTTTCGCGGCCGCTCGTACCATAGCCGGCCCACCGATATCAATATTTTCTACCGCTTCGGCCAGGGTAACGCCGGGCTTGGCCACCGTCTGGCGAAACGGATACAGATTGACGACGACCATGTCAATGGCCGGGATATTGTACGCCGTCAACGCTGCCACATGCTCAGGATTGTCCCGCACGGCCAAGATACCGCCGTGGATACGGGGATGCAGTGTCTTCACCCGACCGTCCATCATCTCAGGAAAGCCGGTAACGTCACCAACATAAACCGCTGGCAGGCCGGCATCGCGTAAAACTTGCAAAGTGCCGCCGGTAGAAATGAGTTCAACCCCTAACCGGCAAAGTTTTTGGGCAAATTCAACCAGGCCCCGTTTATCGGAAACACTGATGAGTGCGCGTTTTATCTTCATGTTATTTCTCTCCTTCCCGGATTAGCACCCGCCGCCCGTCCACAACTAACCGCCCTTGGCAATACAAGGAAATCGCCCGCGGGTAAAGAACATGCTCGACGGCCAAAATGCGTTCGGCTAACGTAGCAGGTGTATCGTCATCCCGGACCGGCACGGCCTCCTGGAGAATAATCGGGCCGCTGTCCATCCCTTCGTCAACAAAATGAACCGTGCAGCCTGCGACCTTAACGCCGTAGCGTAGCGCCTGCCCCTGGGCATCAAGTCCCGGGAAAGCCGGTAGCAACGATGGATGGATATTCATGATCCGGCCGGGGAAACGATTAATAAAGTAGGGACTGAGCAGGCGCATGAAGCCAGCCAGCACGACAAGCTCCACCCCGTGGGCCGCCAGTTCATCAGCCACCGCTTTTTCAAACGCTTCCCGGGTGGCAAAGCCGGCGCGTTCGATGCAGCGCGCCGGCACGCCGTATTCGGCCGCACGCGCCAACACCGGCGCGGCCGGATTATCGCTGATAATAATGCCCACCGTGGCGTCGACTTCGCCGCGCCGGATGGCGTCCATGATGGCTTGGGCATTGGACCCCCGGCCGGAAGCCAGTATGCCCAGCGTCACCTTACTCACCAAAAACGCCTCCTTTAAGAACCACTTCGCCATTTCCGGCCACGACCCGGCCAATAACGTAGCAGGCTTCGCCGCGCGCCGCCAGGTCGTCCCGGACGGCATCCGCCTCCTGGGCCGGCACGATGAGAATGAGGCCGATGCCCATGTTAAAGGTCCGGTACATCTCGGGCCACGCTACCTGCCCCCAAGCCTGAAGGCAAGCAAAGATAGGCGGCATGGGCCAGGCGCCGGCGTCAATTTCCACGGCGCAGCCGGCGGGCAGCACGCGCGGGATGTTATCATAAAAACCGCCGCCGGTTATATGCACCATGCCCCGGATATCAAACCGTTCAAGGAGCGGCAAGCAAACACGCGGGTACAGCCGCGTAGGCTCCAAAAGCTCTTCGCCCAGCGTCCTTCCAAGTTCGGGAATGTAGACGTCCGGCGCAAAGCCCTTGACATCAAAACAAATTTTACGCACCAGTGAATAACCGTTGGAATGGAGGCCGCTGGAAGGCAAGCCGATAAGGACATTGCCCGGCCGGATCTTTTCACCGGTAATGAGCCGTTCCCGTTCCGCCACCCCGACGGCAAAGCCGGCAATATCATATTCGCCGTCAGGATAAAAGCCGGCCATCTCCGCCGTTTCCCCGCCAATGAGAGCGCACCCGGACTCGCGGCAGGCTTTAGCGACACCGGCGACGATGGCCGCCACTTTTGCCGGTTCTAATTTGCCGACAGCAAGATAATCCAAGAAAAACAGCGGCTCCGCCCCTTGGACCAAGATGTCATTAACACACATGGCAACGGCATCCTGGCCAATGGTGTCGTGTTTGTCGAGAAGAAAGGCAATTTTTAATTTAGTGCCCACCCCGTCGGTCCCAGATACCAGTACCGGCTGGCGATATTTGCCGATATTCAGGGCGAACAGGCCGCCAAAACCGCCGATGTCGCCGACCACCTCAGGACGATAGGTAGAGCGTACATGCTCTTTAATCAAGGCTACCGCCGCGTTGCCGGCATCGATATCTACACCCGCATCACGATAAGTCAGCCCGGTCTCGTTATTCAAAGACATATTTATTCCCTCCTGCAGCGGCGCATGTCGGCGTACCAGCCGGATAATCGCAGTTGAAACACGCGTAGCACATGGCGTCGCTGTCCACATTCGTAATAGACTGTTTCAGGCCGTCGAGCGATAGGTAGTGCAGCGAGTCGGCGCCAATGAACTGACGGATTTCTTCTACCTGTTTGGTGGCGGCGATAAGTTCTTTGCGTACGGCTGTGTCAATACCGTAATAGCAGGGGAAGCCGATCGGCGGCGAGCTGACGCACATGTGTACCGCTACTGCGCCAGCCTCTTTCAGCATACGCACAATTTTGCCGCTTGTCGTCCCCCGAACGATAGAATCGTCAACCATAATAATCGACTTGCCCTGCACGATATGGCGAACGGCGTTAAGTTTCATCCGTACGCCGAGATCACGTTTTTTTTGCTCCGGCTGGATGAAGGTGCGGCCGATATAACGGTTCTTAATCAGTCCCTCGGCATAGGGGATACCGGTTTCGTGACTAAAACCCAAGGCCGCGGTGGTGCCCGAGTCAGGCACCGATATGACGATATCGGCTACCAGCCCACTTTCCCTGGCCAACTGTCGCCCCATGCGGAAACGGGCTTCGTATACGCTTTGTCTGTCGATGACGCTGTCGGGACGGGCAAAATAGATATACTCAAAAACACATAAGGCTTTGCGGTCTTCCCTACCAAACCGCTCGGACTTCACACCTGCATCACTGATGACCACCATCTCGCCGGGCTCGATATCCCGCACCAGTTCAGCGCCCACCGTGTCAAGAGCACATGACTCGGAGGCAATAACCCAGCCGCCATTTAGCCGGCCGAGACACAGCGGCCTAAAGCCATGAGGGTCGCGCACGCCGATTAATTTATCTTCGGTCATAATGACCAGGCAGTAAGCCCCTTCTATGCGGGCTAGGCTTTCTTTAATTTTGTCCTCAATAGTAGCTTGCGACGAACGGGCAATGAGATTCACGATGACTTCGCTGTCCATCGAAGTTTGAAAGACGCTGCCCTGCTTTTCCAGCGCCTGTCGGAGCTCGCGGGCGTTAGTCAGATTGCCGTTGTGCGCCAAGCTGATATGTCCGCCTGAATAAGTTACCAACAGCGGTTGAGTATTTGCAAGCAAACTGGAACCGGTAGTTGAATAGCGAACATGACCAATGGCAATATGGCCGCGCAGCGAAGGCAGGCCCCGGCGGAACACCTCGCCTACCAGCCCCATACCGCGCTGAACCTCCATTTCACTGCCGTCGGTAACAGTGATGCCGGCGCTTTCCTGCCCCCGGTGCTGCAGGGCGTATAGACCCCAATAGGTATTGAGCGCCACGTCGTCATGGCGGGAGAAGATGCCGAAAACGCCACATTCCTCCCGCAGCTTATCAGCCCGAAAATCGTAGTACACAGCTAGTCTCCTTTCCGCAGCCTAGTCGGCAAAGACCTCCCCGGTCAAGCGGTACAACACTTCCTTGTAGGCCTCTTCCACATTACCCAGATCACGGCGGAAACGATCCTTGTCCAATTTCTCCCCGGTACGACTGTCCCAGAAGCGGCAAGTATCAGGCGAGATTTCATCGCCCAGCAGCAGTTCGCCCTTGTGCAGACCAAACTCCAGTTTGAAGTCGATTAGCTCTAGGTTCTTTTCTTTTAGATAGGCGCCGAGAATATCATTTATCTTAAGCGCTGTCTCAGCCATGGTTTTCACTTGGTCCTCGGTAGCCAGTCCGAGAGCTTTAATGTGATAGTCGTTAATGAGCGGGTCACCCAGCTCATCGTTTTTGTAGTAGAACTCAAGTACCGTAGTCGGCAGTTTCTTACCTTCTTCCCAACCAATCCGCTTGGCAAGCGATCCGGCCGCAATATTGCGGACGACAACTTCGACTGGCAGGATCTTCAAGGTTTTGACCAACATTTCACGGTCGCTGATCGTGCGGATATAATGATGTTTAATCCCATGCTTTCCTAATAGCTCAAAGAAAAAGGCAGAAATTTTATTGTTGAGCACACCTTTGTTCAAAATCGTTCCCCGTTTAATGCCGTTAAAAGCCGTGGCGTCATCCTTGTAGTACACCAATAGTTCATCCGCATTGTCGGTCGCATAGATTTTTTTGGCTTTTCCTTCATAAAGCGGTTGTTTTTCCATAAAACTTTTCCCCCTTCATTTAATTTGCTTGCAGTTTTTCTTGGGCCCGGGCGGCCTTTTGTTCCACTTCGGCAGCCATTTTTTGGCGGTAAGCGGCCAGTTTGGCAGCAAGAGCGGCATTGCCGGTTGCGATGATTTGCGCGGCGAAGATAGCGGCGTTTTTGGCGCCGTTTATGGCCATTGTAGCTACCGGGATGCCGGAAGGCATTTGGACAATGCTTAGCAGCGCATCAAGCCCGCCAAGAGATGTGCTGTTAACCGGCACACCAATAACCGGCAGGGTGGTAAAACTGGCTACAACGCCGGGAAGATGGGCGGCGGCGCCGGCAGCGGCAATAATCACCTTGACGCCGCGTTTTTCCGCTGTAGCGGCGAATTCGTGAACTTTATGAGGCGTACGGTGAGCCGAAGCAATCACCACTTCGGTATCGATGCCAAAATCTTGCAATGTTTCCAGCGCCGGCCTCAAGATAGGCAAATCGGAATCGCTGCCCATAATAATGGCTACTTTCACTTTCAAACACTCCTTTGCGGTATTTAAAACCCAGATACTAAGGCTTTTTCTTAGTATCTGGGTTAAAATCAACAAATAATCTTATTCAGAGAGAAAGATGAAACGAAGAACGACGAGCACGGCCAGAATATAAACGATCCAGTGAACTTCCCGGCCCCGCCCGCTTACCAGCTTAAGGACCGGATACAGCACTAGACCGGCCGAAATGCCGTTGGCAATGCTGTAGGTAAAAGGCATCAGGACGATAGTAGCAAAAGCAGGCATACTTTCGGTAAAATCGCTGAAATCAATGTGGCGAACCGACTCGAGCATAAGCGCGCCAACAATGATGAGAGCAGGCGCGGTAGCCGCGTCGGGAATAAGACCGGCCAGCGGCGTAAAGAACAAGGCAAGTAAGAAGAGAATGCCGCAGACAATCGCCGTCAAGCCGGTGCGGCCGCCGGCGCCGATACCGGCCGCGCTCTCCACATAGGCGGTAATAGTACTGGTGCCAAGCAGAGCGCCCAGGCTTACACCGGTAGCATCGACCATCATGGCTTTGCCGATACCGGGGAACTTGCCGTTTTTGTCTACCAGACCGGCTTTGGTGGCGGCGCCCACCAGGGTGCCCATGGTGTCAAACAATTCAACAAAGGTAAAGGTAAAAATGATGGTCAAAAGGCCCATATGAATGGCGCCCCAGATGTCAAGGGCAAAGAAAGCGTTGCGGCTGAAATCAGGCACGGCAATGGGGCTGAAGCCGGCCGGGATCTTTACAATGCCCATGACAATACCGATTATCGTAGTAGTAAGAATGCCGATGAGCATAGCGCCGCGCACATTGCGGGCCATTAGTACGGCAATCAGGACAAGACCGAAAACAGCCAGAAGAACATGGGGATCGGCCAGCTTGCCGAGCTCAATAATCGTCTCAAAGTGCATGGGCGTGCCGTTGCCTTTGGCGGCGACGATTTTCTCTAGCGTCGGCGGAATAAGGGAAAGACGAATACTCATAATGCCGGACAATTTTAAGCCGATAATGGTAATGAACAGACCAATACCGACGGTAATCGCATGTTTAAGCGATGTCGGCATCCCCTCTACCAAAAGCTGACGAATATTAGTAACAGTGAGCAGAATAAAGATAAGACCGGAAATAAATACTGCCCCTAGCGCTACTTGCCAGGAAACACCCATGCCAATAACAACGGTAAAAGCGTAAAACGCGTTCAGGCCCATGCCAGGCGCCAAGGCAATAGGATAGTTGACAAAAAGTCCCATCATAATCGTCACCAAACCGGCGCCAAGAGCCGTTGCCAACAGGACGGCGTTTTTATCCATGCCGGCCGCCCCTAAAATGCTAGGATTGACGAACAAAATGTAGGCCATGGTCATGAAAGTGGTAATGCCGGCCATAACTTCTGTTTTAACGTCCGTTTTCCGCGCGCTCAGCTCAAACAACTTTTCCAACATTTTTCTTTTTCCTCCCAAGTCGCATTTGTCTTTTGAGTAAATCCCTCCCATTTACCGCCGCCACCAGCCGGTGAAAACAATAACCCAGGCAGGGGAAAATTTTCATCTCGTAAAAGAGCGAAACTTCCCCGCCCGGGTTTTTATCCCATCGGTGTGGCGCTACTGGGTAACACCTGTACCACTCGGTCGCAGCCATAGCCGAATATAAGCACCGGCCATGCGGAACCCTAGGTACACTTTCACTCGTAGTCGGGCAATTTACGGTTGCCCGGTAGAGACTCTTGAGCCATATTCTCAAAATTATACGAGTAGGAGCAATATGTTGTCTACGTTTTTTATTGTACCAGCGGCAACCAACACTGTCAACAAAAAAGTGAACTATTCCGTTTCAACAAGGAAAAACGTTCGGATTTATCTGTTGTCACTCCCATTCGATTGTGGATGGTGGCTTAGACGTAATATCATAGACAACGCGGTTGACACCTTTCACCTCATTAACAATTCGGCGGGAAATCACATCCAACACTTCATAGGGCAGACGCACCCAGTCGGCCGTCATTCCATCCTCGCTGGACACGACGCGGAGACCAACTGTATACGCATAGGTACGCTCGTCGCCCATGACACCGACGCTCTTCATGGCCGGCAGGACGGCAAACGACTGCCATACCTTACGGTAAAGACCGGCAATCTTGATTTCCTGATGGACAATGGCGTCAGCTTCCCGCAAAATCTCGAGCCGCTCTTCCGTAACTTCGCCGATAATCCGGATAGCAAGACCGGGGCCGGGAAATGGTTGTCGCCAAACAATATCCTCCGGCAAATTTAACTCGCGGGCCAAAATGCGAACCTCGTCTTTGAAGAGGTCACGCAATGGCTCGACCAATTTGAACTGCATATCTTCGGGCAGACCGCCTACGTTATGGTGGCTTTTGATAACCGCCGCCGTGGCTGTTCCGCTCTCAATGACATCGGGATAAAGCGTGCCCTGGACCAAAAACTCAATATCGCCCAGCTTACGCGCTTCGTCTTCAAACACGCGGATAAATTCTTCACCGATAATTTTGCGCTTCTGTTCCGGGTCGGTAACGCCGCGCAGGCGGTTTAAGAAGCGTTCGCTGGCATCCACATAAACCAAGTTGATATGAAAACCGTCGCGGAAGGTTTTAACCACCTGCTCCGCCTCGCCCTTGCGCAGCAAACCGTGGTTGACAAAGACGCAGGTTAACTGGTCACCCACCGCTTTATGGACCAGCACGGCGGCTACCGATGAATCGACGCCCCCGCTCAGGGCGCATAGCACCCGCTTATCGCCCACCTGCCGGCGAATAGCTTTCACCGCCTGGTCGACAAAAGAACCCATGTTCCAGTCGCCGCGGCAGCCACAGATATCAAACAGAAAATTGCGCAGCATCTTCAGTCCTTCAGGCGTATGAGCCACTTCCGGATGGAACTGGACGCCGTAGATACGCCTTACCGGATCGGCCATGGCTGCCACCGGCGTACTGTTGGTATGAGCGGTCACGGCAAACCCTTCGGGAGGGGTAGCAATATAGTCGCCGTGGCTCATCCACACCTGCGTTTCGCGGTCAAGCTGGGCAAAAAGACCGCTGTTGTCGTCAATATACAGACGCGTATTGCCATATTCGCGGGACGTGGCATGAGCAACCTCGCCCCCCAGCAAATGGGCGGTCAGCTGCATACCATAGCAGATGCCAAGGATGGGAATCCCCATAGCAAAGATTTTCGGATCACATTTTGGCGCCCCTTCACTGTACACGCTGGAAGGACCACCGGAAAAGACGATGCCCCGTGGCTGCCGATCAAGAATCTCCCGTCACCGGGGTATGAAAGGGTACAATCTCGCAGTACACGCCGCACTCCCGGATGCGGCGGGCGATGAGCTGGCTGTATTGCCCGCCAAAGTCCATCACCAGGACCTGTTCTTTTCCATTAACATCCATTATTAGACATTCCCCCTTTTAAGACCAAACTATATCATATTATCGGCCGGACTGTAAACACCTTTCAGCAGCGTCTCTTTCCTAAGGTCCCGGCACTGACAGGCGCCAGCAGGCGCTAAGCGGCGGATAGCGTCCAGCAAAATACGGCTGATAAGGGGCGCGTCATTATAAAAAATAGCCTTTAACTCTTGATGGGACCAGTCTGTGACGACGCCCTCGCCATAATTGACCACGAAATAGAGACCGGCATAACAGGCGCCAATTTCCCGGGCCAGATAAACTTCCGGGCACAGGCTTTGACCGACAATGTCGGCATGACCGCGCAGCATTCTGATTTCCGCCGGACTTTCGAAGTGGCGTCCTTCGGTGACGGCATAGACGCCCCTGGTAAAAATGCGGCCCCCGTAGCGCTCGCGGGCGGCGGCGACAAGGGCGCTACGAATTTCCGGACACAAGGCGTCGCGCATCACCAGTAGATATTTTCCCTCCAAGCCCACGTCCTTACGCAAGGAGAGATCAATATAGTCATCGGGAACAACAACGTCGCGGGGATCGAGCAGGTGATTGACCGACCCCACGCCCCCCTCGGCAATAATCCGTTTGACACCCGTTTCCCGCAGCACCCAGAAAACTTGCCGAGAAGCGTCGGCACGGCTTGTGCCGCTGCGCCAGCCGTGCATTTTGCAGGTCAGTACCTGCCGGTCGTCAACACTAAATAAACGAAACGGCGGACTCATACCATAGGGCGTATCAAAAAACAAATCATCGGCTAAAATTTTAACCCCTGGATCGCCGGCGCCCAAGGGAAAATCACTGGACAGCGTGCCTGAGCCGCCGATAACGGCAAAATCGGTTTGGAGCAGGTTCATATTCGCTCCCTTACCCTCCCTCACGAGTCAAATACTTGCAGAATGTTGTACGCGGTATCGCGCTGGGCGGGTCTGCGCCCGGCCGCCCGGATAAGAGCAATCATTTTCTCGCGGGACATTTCATGCGACGTCCCTGCCGCTTTGACCACGTTTTCTTCTAGCATAATACTGCCCAAATCATTAGCGCCAAAGGCCAGCGTCAACTGACCGATTTCCTGCCCCTGCGTCACCCAGGAGCCTTGGATATGTCGGAAATTATCCAGATACAGCCGGGCCACCGCCAATGTGCGCAGATAATCCCAAGCCGAAGTCTTTTCCCCGCCGAGAGCGGTGTTGCCGGGCTGATACGACCACATAATAAAGGCGCGAAAGCCACCCGTTTCCGCCTGGAGACGGCGCACCTTTTCAAAGTGCTCAATGCGCTGCTGGTAAGTTTCCCCCATACCGATAACCATGGTGGCTGTTGTGGCAAGGCCGGCCCGGTGCGCCTCCCGCATGACCATCAGCCATTCGCTCGCGCTGATTTTTTGCGGACTGACCCGCCGCCGCACGGCATCGACCAAAATTTCCGCCCCTCCGCCCGGCAGAGAATCCAGCCCGGCAGCCTGTAACCGCCGGAGCACCTCGGCTACCGGCAGGCCTGACTGCCGCGCCATATGCAGAACTTCCGCCGGCGAAAAAGAGTGAATGGTAATGGCGTAATGCTTTTTAATTAGCGTCAACAGATTGGTATAATATTCGAGCCCCAAGTCGGGATGCAGTCCGCCCTGCAGCATGATCTGCGTACCACCCGCGTCCAGCGTCTCCCGTACTTTGGCCAAAATGGTTTCATTATCCAAAAGATAAGCCTGCGGATGGCCGGCGCGGCGGTAGAAGGCGCAAAACCGGCATTCACTCTGACAGACATTGGTATAGTTAATATTGCGGTCAATGATAAAGGTAACGATGTTGCCTGGGTGCAGGCGTTGGCGAACGCCGTCCGCCGCCCGTCCCAGGGCCAAAATGTCGCCGTGGGCCAGAAGGTCCAGGCCTTCCGCTGGCGTCAAAGGAGCGCTCACAGTATTACCTCCGCAAATCGAAGTTCGGGAATGCGGGCGATTAAGCCCAAATCATAGGCCAGGCCATAATAGGTAAGCAGGGCCTGCCGGTGACGTTCGGTAAATCCATAATTTAAAAGGTTTATGTATTCGTAAATTTGTTCGGCCGTAAAGGGGGTCCGGCTGGCCATCATCCTGGCCGCCAGGCGCAGGTGCGCCAAACCGTACGCGAAACCCCCAGTCACTGTCCGGTAAATCTGCTGTAATGCCGCGGGCCGCTTGGCCGCAAAATCGGCATTAACCACCCACAGGGCATAGACCATGCCTTGTCCTGTCAGTTTGCGCCATTCATCCCCCAGGTCATAATACCAGTAGTCAGGGTGGCGATGGTGAAAAGCTTCCAGGGCGTCATCACCGATAAACAATACTGCCTCGGCTTGCTGGAGTACCCCCTCGGCCAGTGTTAGCGGGCTGATAAAATAACGCGGCGCAATATGATAAGCCTTAGCCAAGATAATTTTCAGCATCCGGTGCGAAGTAGCCGATTTGGCCGTAAGCGCCACCGCCTGCCCGTCAAGCGCGCTGATTGGCCGCTTGGCGACAAGCAAGATGCTTTGCAGCGCCCCCTCGGCGCTGATGGACACATCGGGGAGGATACGCAGCTTGTCTGGCTGCTGGGCATAAACAATTGACGATACCGGACTGACGTCCAATTCACCGGCAGTCACCATACTGTTGAGCCGGGCGGGCACATCCCGGACAATGGTAAGCCCCTGGCCATAGCCGCCGGTAGCAAAAGCATAGGTTAGCGGCAGGCAATTAATAAAGTGAATATGCCCTAAACGCGGCTCTCTCATGCTGACTCCCCGTCATAAACGGCCAGCGGCCGGTAGAACGTATCCCGCTCCACTGCCACATAACCAGTCTCACGCACCAGGCGAATAATGGCATTTTTCGTAATGCCGGCAGCAGTTTTCGCCCCAGCAGCATGGATGATTTTTTCTTCTACTACCGTGCCATCCAAATCATCTACTCCGAAAGCCAACGCCAGTTGCGCTACCGGCAAGGTAAGCATCATCCAGAAACCCTTAATATGGTCGAAATTGTCGAGAACGAGGCGCGCCAGCGCAATCATTTTCAGATCTTCCCAAGCAGTTGCCCGCTTTAAGTGCGCCAGGCCGGTGTTATCCGGATGAAAGGGAAAAAGAGCAAAACTCTGAAAGCCGCCGGTCTCGTCCTGGATTTCCCGCAGAGTAAACAAATGACGCAGGCGCTGCTCTTCGGTCTCGACATGGCCGTAAAGCATGGTGGCGTTGGTGGGAATTCCCAGACGGTGAGCGGTCTTAATTACCTCGATCCATTCCGCCGTGGTCGCCTTATTGGGGCAAATCACGCGCCGCACCTCATCATCAAGAATTTCCGCGCCACCGCCCGGCAGGGAATCCAGCCCGGCCTGCTTGAGCTGGGTCAGCACCTCCCGCACCGTCAGCCCTGCTTGTTTAGCGAAATGGACAATTTCCACCGCTGTAAAGGCTTTGATATGGACGTGAGGTAAGAGTTCTTTTACCATCCGGACAATATCCAAATAATAACTGAAGGGCTTGTCCGGGTGCAAGGCGCTGACAATGTGAATTTCCGTCAAGTCGGGCGAAGCGGTGGCCGCCTGCCGCACCAATGCTTCCACCTCATCTTTTTCCATGATGTACGCCTGTTCATGGTCGGCGCCGCGGCCGAATGCACAGAGCGGACAGCGGGCAACGCAAATATTGGTCAAATTTATATGGCGATTGACGTTAAAATAAACATAACGGCCGGATTTGCGCTCCTTTACCGTCCGAGCAAGCTGACCCAATAATAGGAGGTCGTCCTGCCGATACAAGGCCAAAGCCTCACTAAAGTTTAGGCGGTCGCCGCGCAAAACTTTCTCCTTAGCGGCCGCAATAAGTTCTTCCATGATGCTGCACCTCGGATTTGGCTTATGAGTGTAGTTATCAGCATAATCCTGGAGAATTATGCGATTTATTGTACTTCGCGCTTGGCTGTTTATTTCCTGCCCTCAAAAAACAAAGCCTGCCAAAGCAGGCTGCACAGAGTTAGTGCCGCTGAATTCCCTTTTCACTGTATTTGCTTAAAAGCTCACTTACGGTGACAATTTGATAGCCTTCGGCCTTAATTTTCTCTAGCAGGATGGGCAGCGCCTCGGCAGTCTGTACCGGCGTATCGGACGCGTGCATCAAGATAATCGCCCCCGGCTTTAACCGCTTCATGACCCGCTCGATAATTACGTCCCGGCCAGGGTTTTTCCAATCCAGCGAGTCCACGTTCCAAATAATGGTCTTATAGCCTAATTCGTCCGCTGCCTTGAGCGACCGCTGGCTATAGTGGCCATTGGGCGGACGGATCAGCGTCGGGTCAACCCCTGTTACTTCCTTAATTAGCGCATGGGCTTTCAGAATGTCTTCTTTTACCCATTCGGTCGTCATATCGCCGTAGTTTTCATGACGGTAGCCGTGACTCGCTATTTCATGGCCGTCAGCCACCATCCGCTGGGCAACTTCGGGATACTTCTTCGCCCATGGTCCCATAATGAAAAAGGTCACTTTCAGGTTGTGGCGTTTTAATGTGTCCAGAATGGACGGCGTGAATTTATTACCCCACGAATGGTCGAAAGTCAATGCGACAACTTTATGATCGGTATTTGTCCCAGCAATGGCGATGGGGCCGCCGGCAATAATATTAGCGGCCTGAACGTAGAGGGTACTAATGGCGAAAATGCCGATAATTCCAAAAAACAAGTGCCGGTGCCCCATAAACCGCCGTAAGTCAACTATCATGGTTTCTCCCTCCTCCCGCTACAGTGATATGTATGCGGCAAGGAGGCGAAATATGATGGTAATGCTTATTCCGTCTTATCGGCCCAACGGATATAGGGATAACGCCTAAGCGCCGCCATAATCAGCCGGTCTGAAAATGTGTAGGCCAGCCGCAGGGTGGCAACAACCGTGGCCGCCGTAATCCACCACAGATATTCGTCGCTCTGCCTGATTTCCCGGGGAATAACAAGACCGGCCGCCACAACGATGAAAATAAAAGCAGCCGTCAGCGGAATAGCGGTCTGAATAACGCTAAAACCAAGCTGTGAATACAGCCGGGTGGTAAATGGTTCGCCATGACGGTTCACTATTGCCATGACAGCGGCCATTCTTGCTTCCACCCAGGCCGCTTCATGGCCGGCGGCTACGATCGAGCCGCCGACAGGCGGGTAGTTTTTAAAGGCTATGGCCAGCGCGCCTCTGTCAGGCACCTCAAAGGTAATGGTCAGCGCGTCTAACCGCGGCAGCGAGCGAAGCAAGCTAATAAGTTTGTCCCACTCCGTTACCGTTTGCTGGGGCCGCTGCTGGTCTTTGCCCAGCAGATCACCGCCAACGCCGATAACTGCCTCCCATTTAAGGCCCTCGTCAGCATGAAAAACGGTCCACACCTCACGTAGCATGCTTTCACTGAGCCGACAGGCCGGCAGTCGCCCCTGCCGGGTAACTTTATACTCCACGGTTTTACCCCCTGCATACAAACATCGACGGCATTACCCAGAAACCAACTCCATTATATCGGCTTTTCGGACACGAAAAAAGAGGCAACCTTTCGGTTGCCTCCGGACTCGGCCTAAAATTTTACATCATGCCGCCCATGCCGCCCATGCCGGCTCCAGCGCCTGCCGGATTTTCTTTTTCCGGCTTGTCGGCAACCAGGCACTCAGTAGTAAGCACCATGGCTGCGATGCTGGCAGCGTTTTGGAGCGCGGAACGGGTAACTTTCGCCGGGTCGACGATACCAGCTTTAATCATGTCGACATATTCTTCGGTCAGGGCATTGAAGCCAATACCTTTGCCGGCTTTCTTAACGTTTTCAACCACAACGGAGCCTTCCAGACCAGCGTTGTTGGCGATTTGACGAACCGGTTCCTCGATGGCGCGCTTGACGATTTCGACACCGGTCTTTTCGTCGCCCGTAGCTTGGATGTTGTCCAGAACATGCTGAATGTCGATGAAGGTAGTGCCACCGCCAGGCACAATGCCTTCTTCCACCGCTGCACGAGTTGCGTTGAGGGCATCTTCGATGCGATGCTTTTTCTCTTTGAGCTCTACTTCGGTAGCAGCGCCAACATGGATAACGGCTACGCCGCCAGCCAGTTTGGCAAGACGCTCTTGCAGCTTTTCACGGTCAAAGTCGGAAGTAGTTTCTTCGATTTGAGCCTTGATTTGGTTAACACGCTTTTTGATTTCTTCGGCAGAACCATGGCCGTCAACAATAGTGGTTTCTTCTTTGGATACGCGAACCTGACGGGCGCGGCCAAGGTCGCTGAGCTGCACGCTGTCCAGTTTGCGGCCCAGTTCTTCGCTGATGACGGTACCGCCGGTAAGGATAGCAATGTCTTCGAGCATGGCCTTACGGCGATCGCCAAAGCCGGGAGCTTTAACGGCAACAGCCCGGAAGGTGCCGCGCAATTTGTTAACAACGAGCGTAGCCAGCGCTTCGCCTTCGACATCTTCGGCAATGATGAGCAGTTCTTTGCCAGACTGAACCACTTTTTCGAGGGTGGGCAGCAGGTCGGCAACAGCGCCGATTTTCCGGTCAGTGATGAGGATGTACGGATCGTTCAGGACGGCTTCCATCTTGTCAGCATCGGTAATCATGTACGGAGAGATGTAGCCACGGTCGAACTGCATGCCTTCCACAACTTCGAGGTCGGTGCCCATGGTTTTGGACTCTTCAACAGTGATGACACCGTCTTTGCCCACTTTTTCCATGGCTTCGGCAATGAGCTTGCCGATTTCTTCGTCAGCAGCCGAAATCGAAGCAACTTGGGCAATAGCTTCTTTGCTTTCCACTTTTACGGCTGTTTTCTTAATTTCCTCAACCAGAGCGTTAACGGCCTTTTCGATACCCTTCTTGAGGATCATCGGATTGGCACCGGCAGCCACGTTGCGCATACCTTCACGAATCATCGCTTGCGCCAGCAGCGTAGCGGTAGTGGTGCCGTCACCGGCTACATCGTTAGTCTTGGTGGCAACTTCTTTCACCAGTTGGGCGCCCATGTTTTCAAAGGGATCTTCCAGTTCGATGTCACGGGCAATCGTCACACCGTCATTGGTAATCGTCGGAGCGCCAAATTTTTTATCGAGAACAACGTTGCGGCCTTTGGGTCCGAGCGTTACTTTCACGGCGTTAGCCAGAGCGTTTACGCCTTTCTCAAGCGCACGACGTGCTTCTTCGTCAAACAGCATTTGCTTTGCCATATATATACCTCCCGTAAAAAATTATTTTTTAGATTATTGTACGATGGCCAGAATATCTCTTTCGCTCAGAATGAGGTACTCTTCACCGTCGATTTTAACTTCCGTACCGGCATATTTGGAGAAGATGACCTTATCGCCCTCTTTAACGTCCAGCGGAACACGGGTACCGTTTTCCAGCATTTTACCGGTACCAACGGCGATAACTTTGCCTTCCTGGGGCTTCTCCTTCGCAGTGTCGGGCAGCAGAATGCCGCTCTTGGTTTTTTCTTCCCTTTCCAGTGCCTTAATGACTACTCTGTCGCCTAACGGCTTGATCATATAAATACCCTCCTTTATGTAATATTATTTTTTTGACCCTATTTTGTTAGCACTCACTAATCGCGAGTGCTAATTCCATAAATTATAATATATAAAACCATTGGAAAAATCAAGAGCCCTAAAGGTAAAAAACGTTATTTTTGCAAAAAAAATTTGCTGCAAGCTATTTTTTGCCCCTGTTAGTTTTTCCATGTCTGCCTAATTTATACAAAAAACTGCCCGCTATACCAGGGCAGTTTAGCGTTTACGCGTGGCCGCTTCCACAATGGCTTGGGCCACTTCGCGAATAGATTTGCGTTTGCTCATGCTATATTGCTGAATCCGGCGGTACGCCTCGCTCTCGGTCAGATTATAAGCGTCCATGAGAATACCTTTGGCCCGGTCAAGAACTTTGCGGGTCTCGAGCGAGTTTTTAACTTCTTCCAGTTCCCGCTCCAGTTCCATAAATTCCTGAAACCGGGATAGGGCAATCTCCATTGCCGGAAATAAATTAGTTTCTTTTATCGGCTTGACTAAGTAAGCAAGTACGCCTGATTCCTTGGCCTTTTCGACAATTTCCTTCTGGCTGTAGGCAGTAAGGAGCAGCACCGGTGCAAGTTTTTCGTTGGAAATAATTTTGGCCGCCGAAATGCCGTCCATTTCCGGCATCTTGATGTCCATAATTACCAGGTCGGGACGGTGTTTGCGCACAAGTTCCACGGCTTTCAACCCATCAGCCGCCTCCCCGACGACAGTGTGCCCGGCTTCTTCGAGCAATTCGCGCAGATCCATTCGAATAATGGATTCATTGTCGGCAATAACGATGCGCAAAGGTTGCATCATAATCCTTCCTCCCTCATCCTCGGTATCGTAATCCGGGCATGGGTCCCGTTATTGGAAAATAATTGAAAGGTACCGCCGAGGTCGGTCTCCACTAAGGTGCGAACAATCTGCAATCCCAGACTGCCGGTAGTTTGCACATTAAACCCGGGCGGAAGACCAATACCGTTATCATATATTTCTATTTGATAACTGTCATCCCGGGCGGCGATGTCCACGCCGATTAGCCCCTCACGCCGCCCGACAAACCCATGTTCCAGGGCGTTTTGAATGAGTTCGTTAATGACCAAGGCCAGACTGGTCGCCTGTTCGGATGCCAGAACAACCTGTTGAGCATTGAAAACGGTCTGGATATTAAAATCAGGCTCCAGCATATTCTGAATGACTAAATCCAGAATATTCTTAGTCACTTCCGCAATGTCAATAACTTCCGTGTCCTGCTGGGACAGAAATTCATGGACCACGGAAATACTCAAAATACGATTTACACTTTCGCGCAAAGCGGCCTTGACGGCTGCCGAAGGTGTACGCCGCGCCTGCAGCCGGAGCAGGCTGGCAATAGTCTGCAGGTTATTCTTCACCCGATGGTGGATTTCCTGAATAACGGCCGATTTAATGAGCAGTTCTTTTTCTTTTTTCTTTAGTTCGGTAACATCAGCAACAATGACGATGATTCGTAAAACCTCGCCGCCGTGTATGATAGGAATAGCCCGTTGCACGATAACCATATTGCTGATTTCAAGTTCCGTTTCGCAAAGCTTGCCGGTAGCCGCTGCCTGTTGGGCGACACGGAGATTAATGAGCCGGTCATAAATACGGCGGCCGATTAGCCTTCCTACGCCTAATACCTTATATATACTGCCAGCGGCGGCATTGGCGAAAATAATTCGGCCACGCTCATCAGCAATGATAATACCGTCTCGCGCTGACAAGGGGCGGTAGCCGTCGCTGGCGACCGGGGCTGGCGCAGCCGTAAGCAAGAGGTAGGCTGTCTCGATTAAGGCGCTGGTGGTTCCCGCCGCCGTCTCCTCGGCGCTGCTTTCAAAGCTTACCGCCGCAATTATCTTGCCGGCATCGTCGCGCAGGGGAAAAGTACGCATATCCAACACGTCCGCGCCCAGCGCCCATTCCCGCTCGCCAGAAATACTCTCGCCGGAAGTAAGCGTGCGCCAAACAAGCGGTTCTTCCACGGCAAGCACGGTCGCACCCAGCAGGTTGGGTTTGTACCGGATCAGGCAGGTATTAGGCTTGGCCTGGGCCACAATCACCAGGTAATTGGCATCGCGAGCCCAGGTATAGACCGTTACCTGGGCGTAAGCCAGGTCGCTGGCCAATCCAAGGACGCTGCCAGCCCGTTCCAAGACGGCAATTTGGTCAGCATCCAAGACGGTTATCTTGCGGCAAATTTCACTGACCATTCCCATGGCACCTTATTACCCCCAGCGAATTTATAAATTTAAGTTTATTCAGCGTGGCTAGCTAAAATTCCTGCCGTCCCAGTTCATATTTTCCCGGTTTATTTCCAAAGGTTATCCCCTGGTTATCCACATTATCCACATTGATATCCACAGCTATTCCATCAGTTTTTTTCTCTCTGGGGCAAAGTTATCAACATTGTCCACATTTATGAGTAGAATACTTTTCCACAGTTTTCATTGTCCTAATTTCAATGCCGGCACGGCATTAAGATGTAAATCGGCATAACGGCCGGCAATATGCTTATAGTAGGCGCGGCAGGCAATCATCGCCGCATTATCGGTGCACAGGACCGGCGGCGGAAAAAAAAGCCTTAGGCCGGCGGCGGCGGTCCGCCGGCCCAATTCGGCCTGTAGCCGGCTGTTGGCGGCTACCCCCCCAGCTAAAACAATAACGCCGGTGCGGCAGCTTTCGGCCGCGCGGAGCGTCTTCTCCACCAATACTTCTACCACGGCCGCCTGAAAACTGGCAGCCACATCGGCGGCATTCACCGCGAAGCCGCGCTGTTTGGCACTGTTGAGATAATTAAGCACTGCTGATTTTAGGCCGCTAAAGCTAAATTCATAATTTTCGCCGGTTAGAGCGCGGGGAAAGGCAATAGCCGAAGGGTCACCCTGAGCCGCAAGACGGTCGATATGAGGGCCGCCCGGATAGGGTAAGCCCATCACCCGTGCCACTTTGTCAAAGGCTTCGCCGGCCGCGTCATCGCGCGTTTGTCCTAGTAACACAAAATCATTATAGTCCCGGACGTAAACAAGCGAAGTGTGCCCACCTGACACGATCAGCGCTACAAACGGCGGCTCGAGGTCAGGATGAGCTAAAAAATTAGCGAAGATATGGCCTTCCAAATGATTGACGCCGACCAGCGGGATGTCCAGCGCGAAGGCCAGCGCTTTAGCGGCGGCCACGCCGACCAGGAGAGCGCCAACCAGGCCGGGACCGTAGGTAACGCCCACCACGTTTATGTCCCCTGGCGTCGCACCGGCGGCGGTAAGCGCCTCATGCACCACGGGCATTACGGTTTCAATATGTTTGCGTGACGCGATTTCCGGTACTACGCCGCCATATTTCTGGTGTAGCGGCACCTGCGAGGAGATAATGTTGGAAAGAATAATGCGTCCGTCGGCCACGACCGCCGCGGAGGTTTCATCACAGCTCGTTTCCAAAGCCAAAGTCAATACTGCCAAGATAACCCACTCCATTTGCGCTATTAGTTTTTTAAATGTCAACCAGGTGAAAACTGAAAAAAACGGGCGGCCGCCGCCCCCCTGTTTGTTTTGTCACACTTAATACCTTGTCAGCATATGGTATAAGGCACAATCACCCGTCGGCCACGCAAGTGGCCTGATTTTTTTTCAAAGGCCTTCTTTCCACATGATTAAGGCATCTTCCTTAGTATCGCTATAATACTGCTTGCGGATGCCGCGCGGCATAAACCCCAGCCGCCGGTACAGGCGCTGCGCGCCTTCATTGGAAACGCGCACCTCAAGCGTCATACTTAAAGCCCCCCGCTTTTTCGCATAAGCCATCAAAGCAGTTAGCAATTGTTCACCAAGGCCCTGGCCGCGATAGGCCGGCAAAACGGCAATGTTAGTAACATGAGCTTCATCCAAAATAATCCACACCCCGGCATAGCCGACCACGGCGCCGTCCGCTTCGCCTACCAGGTAGTAGGCTAAGTCATTATCCGCTACTTCGGCCGCAAACGCTGCCCGTGACCATGGCGTGGTAAAAGAAGCCCGCTCGACTTCAAGTACGGCATCAATATCGTCGGCCGTCATTGGCCGTATGACCCATTTTCGTCTGCTCATCCACAGACTCCGTGACGGCGCTCCCACAGTTCTTCCGCTTCAGAACGCCTAATATAATAAGGTTCAAGCTTCATGACGTCATGCCGTACCCCTTGCCGCAGCATTTCTTGCGCCAATAGCGCCACACTGCCGGCCCGTGTGATGATGATATGTGGCGGGGCAATCACCAGGCTACCGCCGATTACTTCTGCCTTATCGCGGTATTGCTGAGCCCCTTCGCCGAGGAGTACCACCGGTTCGGGGCGCGTTGCCAGCTCCGCCAGGCATTCTTCGGCTGCTATCACTCGCGCCGGCGTTATTTCTTTAAGTACGCCCTGCTCCCAGCGATATAGCGCATTGTACATATTCCCTTTTTGAGCGTCTAACAGCGGTGACAGCACAAGACCCGGCAGCGGACAACAGTAGGCCAAAGCCGCCAGGGTGGGCACGCCAACCAGCGGCACATTCCAGGCGTAAGCAAGCGCTTTCGCCGTAGCCAACCCAATGCGCAGCCCGGTGAACGATCCTGGTCCGATGCTGACGGCCACAGCCTTGATTTGGTCCTTTGTCAGGTCGCTCATGCGCAGAAGTTCGGCGATATGGGGCATCAGCCGCTCGGAATGAGTCTTGCGGGTCTGGAGCGTTAGCTCGGCTATTAGGCGGTCATCGGTTGCCAAGGCCACGCTAGACACTAGGGTCGCAGTATCTAAAGCCAGTATCGGCACGCTCTTTCAACTCCTCGCTCATTTGTAAATAGCGCGGCCCCTGCGGTATCATCGTTATTATTCGCTCGGTAGGCCCTTCGCCGGCAGTAAAGCGAATATCCAGGTACTGCGCGGGAAGCGCCGCCGGAAATTTATCGGCCCATTCGATAAGCGCCACGCCATCGCCGCCCAGATACTCTTCAAACCCGATATCAACCAGCGCCGCGGCATTTTCCAAACGGTACAAGTCAAAGTGATAAACCGGGATACGGGCCGCATAGACGTTCATAATCGTAAAGGTTGGACTGGTAACGTCATTGACATCAGCGCCCAACCCGGCGGCGACTCCTTGTACGAATAACGTCTTACCGGCCCCGAGGTCGCCAGACAGGCAAACAATGTCGCCCGGCGCTAATAGCTCTGCCAGTTTTCCGCCTAACGCTTCCGTTTCGTCCGGCGTAAAAGTTTTATATACTAACATTTTTCGTCCTCCCTAACGGAAATGGTTGTACCCCCGTGGCGCCAGTTCCTGCTCGACGCCATCGTCCATTACCAGTTTTACGCCGTCAGCCGCTTCGGTAACCTCCCCAATAACAGTCAGCGGCACGCCAAAGTCAACTGCAGACAACGCCTGCAATTTTTCCCGGCCAATCGTAAAAACTAACTGGTAGTCTTCCCCCCCGTACAGGGCATAATCCAACGGTTCCTTCCCGAGCATGGCAGCCGCCTGTTTAAGTTCAGGGGCCAGCGGTACCAGCTTGGCCTCAATGCGCAGGCCTACCTTGCTAGCCTTGGCAATTTCGTGGGCCTCACTGGCCAACCCATCACTGATATCGTCCATGCTGGTCGCGCCATAGAGCCCCAGCAGTTGGCCGGCTTTGACCTGCGGGCGGGGAGTGAGATGGGCCGTTACGAGCGGCCAGGCAAAATCGTACTCCGCCCAATTGTCAAGGCTAAGCAAATCGAGACCGGCGGCGGAACTGCCGAGCACGCCAGTCACGGCTACCATGTCGCCGACTTGCGCCCCGGAGCGGCGGACAAGCTGGGTCGGCTCTACTTCTCCCATGACCGCGACATTAATAATCAGGCCGTGCGGGCTTGCTACCGTGTCACCGCCGACTATGTTGACGCGAAACTCGCGGCAGATTTCCTTCATGCCCTGGTAAAGGTTGACGACAAACTCTACCGGTATTTGCCGGGGCAGAGCCAGGGAAATAACAGCATGGCGCGGCACGCCGCCCATGGCCGCGATATCGCTCAGGTTAACGGCGATAGCTTTATAGCCGAGCTGCCAGGCCGTTGTCCGGCCCAAATCGAAATGTACTCCTTCTACCAGCATATCGGCGGTTAAAAGCTGCAGTTGGCGGGGCGTGGGCAGCAGCACGGCAGCGTCGTCACCAATGCCGACCACAACGGTTCCCGGCTCCTGAATAGCGTCGGTCTGAATTAAATCTATCAAACCAAACTCGCCAATTTCTTTTAAGTCCATAAGCACCACCACATATCGGCTTTTGACTACCTTTTCGGGCTGCATACAAGTATTTCCTGCATTGCTATTATGCCACAGAGCAAAAAAAAGTTGTATCGCCGAAAGGATTTATCCAGCAGGCTGGCAAAAACCAAATTGGCAGCCCTTTCCGGCGCTGCCGAAATCGTAAAAGAAGGTGCTACTGTGCGACCAACGCATGTTCAAGTCGACCTTGGGGCAATTCGTCATAACATAATCCAAATCAGGCGGCGGCTTAAACCCTCTACCCGCTTAACAGCCGTGGTGAAAGCCAACGCCTACGGACACGGCGCCATTCCTGTCAGTCGGGCGGCCCTCGCCGCCGGCGCCGACAGCCTGGCCGTCGCTCTGCCGGAAGAAGGAGTTGAGCTTCGGGATGCCGGCTTCACCGTGCCCATTCTGGTCCTTGGTCTTACTTTGCCCGAACAGGCCTCCGTGCTGGTAGAATATGACCTTACCGCCACAGTATGCACAGAGGACGGCCTAAAGGCACTGGCTCACGCCGCACGGTGCGCCGGCAAACGGGCCCGCGTTATGGTTAAAGCCGATACCGGTATGGGACGCATCGGCCTTACGTCTGACAAGCTGCTCCCCTTTCTCACCGCCGCGGCTGCCATGCCCGAGATTGAACTGCGCGGCCTATTTACGCACCTGGCAACGGCCGATGCCGCGGATAAAAGCTACGCTCGCCGTCAGTTGGCCGCCTTTACCGCTATTCTTGACCAGGCCGCGGCCGCCGGTATTTTGCTACCCTATATTTCCGCCGCCAACAGTGCCACCGTTATCGACATCGTCGACGGCCATTTCAATACCGTTAGACCCGGCATCGCTATTTACGGCCTGCCGCCATCACTGGAAATGCACCAATCGCTCGACCTCCGGCCAGCCATGGAATTCAAAACCCGCATTGTCTATATCAAAGAAGTACCGGCCGGCTTCGCCGTCAGTTATGGCTGCACATACGTAACACCGCAAGCCACCTTTCTCGCCACTCTCCCAGTCGGTTACGCCGACGGCTACAGCCGCCACCTCTCCAACAAAGCCTGTGTACTGATCGGCGGTAAACGCCGCCCTGTCGTGGGGCGTATCTGTATGGATCAAACCATTGTCGATTTAGGACCTGTTTGCGATGCGGCTGTCGGCGACGAAGCTGTCCTGTTCGGTCGCCAGGGTGACGCCGAAATTACCGTCACCGAACTGGCTGAATTAGCGGGAACGATTAACTACGAGCTGGTCTGCGGCATAAGCGGCCGTGTCCCCCGTCTGTATGTAAATGACGGGGACGAAAGGTAGAACGCCAGGATAACACAAAAACAAGACCAACCCTGCCTGAGGTTGGTCTTTCTTTGATCAAGGCTTTTTAATAATCTTCTCCGACCGGCTGAGCGGGTGACTCACATCCATATGCCCGCTAAGCGTTTCCACCTTCTGCCCTTCGACTAAAATTTGCACTTTCTCAATTTCGGGAAACTCGGTCAGCGTATTGACAATGGCGCCTACGGTCAGCAGCTCGGTAGCCGATCCGCCCCCATTGTTCTTGATTAGCTTGTCATTAAAATCCACGTAAGCGATATGATCTTTAATCGTAAGACTACGGACCTTGGTTCCCGGCGGCAGCACGCGCACCAAATCCCGCGACTTCGGATCGGCGAGCAACAGTTCCACTGCCGTTTGCGCCGGATGGTTGTTCTTGGGGACAACATGAACCTCAGGGACAAGGTGCATGGCATCTTTCGTGGCGTGATATACGGTGAGCCGCATCGTCTCCTGCGCTGGCGGCGCTGGCGTTTCCGTCGCTTCACTTGTTTTGGGTGGTGGATTAGGCGGCTGAACCGTAGCCGGTGTGCTGGTAGCACAGCCAATAGTAAGCAGGGCAAAGAGAAGCAGGATCAGGAAGAGAGGGACCGCTTTGCGGGACATCACCGCTCACCTCCTAATTTCGCCGCCTGGGTGAAAAACCGGTTCAACCCTTGGACAATTCCCTGGGCCATTTTTTGCTGAAACTGCGGCGTATTGAGCAGTTTTTCCTCCTCCGGGTTGCTGATGAAAGCCAGCTCCACTAATGCCGCCGGCATGATGGTGCGCTTGATAACATAGAAGTTAGCGGGATTAGCTCCGCGATCCTGCAGGCCGCCTGCCTCTAGCAGCGCGCTCTGCAAGTTCTGGGCAAGCAACATATCGTAAGGCGTTTTTTGATAATAATAAGTCGCGGTGCCGCCGGCGGCGCTGTTAGTAAAAGAATTGATGTGGATGCTTACGAAAACGTCGGCTTTCTTATTGTTGGCAATGCTTGTCCGCGCCTTAAGTTCTTCCACGGCCGTAGCATTCGGTCCAAATACGTCCCGATCATCCTGCCGGGTCATTAGTACTTTGGCGCCGGCTTTTTCCAGCAAAGCCTGCACCTGCTTGGCCACTGCCAGGGTAATAACCTTTTCCTGGGTCTTGCCCAACCCAATAGCCCCTGGATCACTGCCGCCATGGCCGGGATCGATAGCGATAACTTTGTTTTTCAGACCAGGGCTAAACTTATAGTCGACAGGCGGAACCTTTTTATTCACGTCAACTACTACGCGGAAAGGCCGGTTAAACTTAGGGTCGCTAGGAAGGGTAAACACCCGATAATCATTGTCTTCCAGCATTAAGGGCACGTCAACGATTAACCGGCTGGAATCAAGACCGGTGGCAACTAGTTCGACCCTGTCAGCAATTTTGCCGCCAAAAGATAGCTCGTCCTTAACTTTGCCAGGTATGGCGCCTTTAATGTTCACTACCAACCGTGGCGTTGGCGCAGCCTCGGCTTCTGCCTCAACGCGCACTGGGCCGGACACATCCAATACCAGGCGGAGCTTGCTTTGACCAGTAAGGGCATCTTCATGGGTCGCCCAGCGAATATTGGTGATTTCCTGCTTCAAGGGGAGTTCCTGTTTTCCTGCCGCCGGTTCCGGCCTGACGACAGGAATTTGGGCGGCCGGTTTCGGCTCAGGCGTTACCGTCACCGGATTTGGACCGGCAAATGCCGCCGGCATCAGCAGCAACAGACAAAGAAACACGGCCAGAATAGTCCGGCGCAAAGATATCACCTCCAAATAGCGACACCTAGTAGGTAGGTTCGCGCTCTCAGCAACAAAATCCTGCAGGACTTTTGTCGGAAAACATTGGTTTTCGACTGACCAGTCGATCTTTTTTCATAGACAGGTGCGCGCACCCGCCAGACGGTAACGAACATAAAAACCGGGAATACCATCGGTTCCCGGTTTTTACTCTTGGCCCAGCAAGCGCCGCAGTATGGTTTCCGCCTCTTCCCGGGCCGCACGGGTGGCGTCGCCGTCCACGGCCAACGCCATGGTAAGAATATCGCCCTCCCTGGCGCCAGCCGGTAGCAGGCAGCGCGGCCATAATACCTGCTCCTCCTCATCGCCGACTAAGAGTACCGCCTTTTCGTCTTCAAAGCGGTCAATCACCGCTCTAAGCTGCATGTTATCCTTTCTCCTTGCTAATGGTATAACCTTTTCCATCGGTAGTCACCGTTACCGTGCCGTCTTTGTCGGTACGGTAAATTTTCAGCTTGCGCTCATTATATTTTTTTAATGTGCTGGGATGGGGGTGATGGTAGTCATTGTTGGCCCCGACCGAGATAATGACCGCCTCTGGCGCCACCGCCGCCAGGAAGGCAGGAGTGGATGAACTGCTGCTGCCGTGATGGGCGCTCTTAAGGATGGTACTCTTCAGTTCGGCGCTGCCACTTTTCAGCATGCGCTCCTCCGCTTCTTTTTCGGCATCGCCGGTTAGCAGCATGGAAAAATTCCCATAAACCAGTTTGACAACAATGGAGTTATTGTTTAAGTCGGATTCGGTACCTTGAATATATGGTTTTTCCGGCGCCAAGGCCTTGAGTAGCGCGCCGCCGCCAATGTCGACCATCTGGCCGGCTGTCAGCACGCTAAACGGAATATTCTTTTTCTGGACTGTCTCGAGGTACTGGCGGTATAAACCGCTCGTCGTAGTCTGGCCGCTGTCATAGACCTGCCTTACCGTAAAGTTGTTAAAAATGGCCGCCGCGCCCCCGAGATGATCAGCATGGGGGTGGGTTATAATCAGTTTGTCGATAACAGTAATGCCTTCATTTTTTATGTACTTAACCAATTGCTCGCGGGCCGGAACGTCGCCGGTGTCAATGAGTACCGTCTGGCCGCCGGTACGGATGAGAATCGCGTCCCCCTGCCCCACATCAAGCACCTTAACCGTGACCGTTCCCGCCGTCGACTGGCCAGACGCCTTTTGCGGCTCAACCGCCGTTTTCCCCTGGCCGCCGCACCCGGCTGCGATCACCAGCAATATGGCCAGGCAAACCGCCAGCAGCCTGCGCCACCGCCAAATTTTCCCCATATATCTCCTCCTCGCCTAGACAAATTAAAAATAGGCAGTCTCCCGCCTATTTCCCATTATAATTGAACCAATCCCAAGCTAATACGGATTGCTTCATCCACTTTGACCATAATGTCTTCGCTGAGATGTGTAACTTTTTCCTTCAACCGTCGCTTGTCAATGGTGCGCAACTGTTCCAGCAGGACAACACTATCTTTATCAAGGCTAAATTGTTTGGCGCTAATTTCTACATGCGTGGGCAGTTTGGCCTTAGAAATCTGGGAAGTAATGGCCGCTACAATGACGGTCGGACTATATTTATTGCCAACATCATTCTGGATGATTAGCACCGGACGGTGTCCACCCTGCTCTGAGCCAACTACCGGGCTGAGATTAGCATAGTAAATATCCCCACGCTTTACAATCATGAACTATTCACGCTCCGTCAGCAAGGTGGGCATCAAATCGTAGGCTTCAGCATCGGCGACTAATCCTTCTTCAGCTAACGCCAGATTGATTATGGCCATCTCCTGATATCCCTTCTTCATCATATCGCGTACCGTCTTACGTTTCCGTTCCTCGATATATAGGCGCATAGCTTCCCGAACAAATTGGCTACGGCTTAACTTCTCCATGGCGATGATGCCGTCCACTTCCTGCAGAAGGCTGTTCGGGATACTAATCATGATACGCTTTAAGTCGGCCACACACTCACCCCCGCCGTACCACATTGTTGATATATTTTCATTATATAAACAGTTATATACAGTGTCAACTTTTTATATATAAAATATGTCCTAGGGTTATCAATTATGCATCGCCATAGCTAGTTATAACATAAAGCTCCTGCCCCGACAAGCTTCTCATTCTTCCAGCAAGCCGGCATAAGCTGCCGGCAGCGCCCGAGCCACATCGCCGGCCGCCATGCCAACCTGGCCGGCGCGCGCGGCAATATCGCCGGCCAGGCCGTGGAGATACACACCGGCGATAGCGGCGTCATGACTGGACAAGCCTTGGGCAATAAGGGCAGCAATCACTCCGGTCAGCACATCGCCGGTACCACCTGTGGCCATACCGGCATTGCCACTTGTATTGACATACACTTCTCCATCAGGGAAAGCCACCACCGTCGGCGCCCCCTTGAGGACCACAATCGCCCCCCAACTATGTGCCGCCTGCCGCGCCACACCAATACGGTCCTGGTTGACCTGCGCGGGTGTAAGGCCGAAGAGCCGACCCATCTCGCCAGGATGTGGCGTCAGTACCGCCAAAGCAGCAGTATCGCGTAAAATATCCGTATGCCCGACAAGGGCATTCAATCCGTCCGCATCGATGACCAGCGGCTTATCACAGTTTCTGACCACTTCCCGCACTGCCGCCATTGTTTCTTCCGCTCGGCCCAGGCCTGGACCGATAGCCAGCACGTCACAGCGAGCCGCCAGATCATCAATATAGGGCACCGCCTTCATGCCAATAGCGCCGCCGACAATTTCCGGCAGCGGCCGCGTCATAATCTCGGTTAGTTTCATTTGCATGAGACTCAGCAGACTCGCGGCAACGCCCAGTGTTACCAGGCCGGCGCCGGCGCGGAGCGCCCCCGTCGCCGCCAGGGCCGCTGCGCCGGTATAGGCCTCTGACCCGCGCCACAATGGCTACATGGCCGTTCATTCCTTTATGCGCCGCCGGATGCCGGCGCGGCAGCAGCTGCTTCGCTTTGCTGAGCCGTGATGGCGTTTTGGCGAATGGTATCGGCGGCCAGCAGCGCGGCCGGGATAGTGATGTCAGCTACCACTAGCCGGCCGGTGTATTCCGCCCCCGGATATAGCAGCAGCCCCGGTTTGGGCAGACCAAAGGTAACGGTATAATCCGCCCTGACCGCCACTGTGCCGACCCGGCCGGTATCGGCATGAACACCGGAAGGAATGTCGGCCGCCACAACCGGTTTACCGGCGCTGTTAACGAGCTCGACAGCCCGGGCCATATTGCCCTGGATAGCGCCGCTAAACCCCGTCCCCAGCATGGCGTCAATAATACAGTCGGCAAACGTTGCCGCCACCCGCGCCATATCCCAATCACGGTCGCCAGCCAGCGGCAGCACATCAATCCCCATCTTCTTGATGATATTCAGATTGACCTGGGCATCGCCGGCCATATCACCCTCGTCAAATACCAAGAAAACTTTTACTTTGGCCCCCAAGCTGGCAAGATGGCGGGCGGCGACAAAACCGTCGCCGCCATTATTGCCTTTGCCAGCAAAAACACATACTCTCTTGTTGGCTGCATCCGTGAGGATAGACGCCACCTGGCGGGCGAGGGCGGCCCCAGCGTCTTCCATGAGAACAAGGCCCGGTATCCCGAAATATTCAATGGCCGCTTTGTCGATCCCCCGCATTTCGGCCGCGGTTGCTATTTTCATTTGTTTTCGCCTCCCCACAAAATGACCTGCGCCGCCGCATACTGGCGAGCATGGGTCAAAGTAATATAAATACGTTCAACCCCCTGTGCGGCGGCGATTTGCGCAAAACTGCCCGTAAGCCGTACCTGGGGGCGCCCTTTCGTATCAGGCAAAATCTCAATGTCCTGCCAGCGCCCGCCGGACAGGCCGGTTCCCAATGCTTTAAGCAGCGCCTCTTTACCGGCAAACCGGGCGCCATACGAAGCGGCCCGCTGCCGCCCCCGCCCCTCACAATACACCTGCTCGCCGGGCGTAAAAATTCGCCGCACAAAAGTATCGCGCGCAATGGCAGCCGCAATGCGGTCAATCTCCACAATGTCTATGCCGATACCGATAATCACCAAACCACCCCGTTAAAGGTCATCTATTATCGTTCTATTCCAGTATCATAAGTTACCAACTGTAAGATATGTAGTATTAACAAAATCTTACCTGCCAGCTTTAGGACCAGCAAGTTTTAAGGTTCCCTTCTTCGCGCAGGAGGTGATCTCTACTCAGCAAATTGTATTCGGTTTTACCTGGCATATACCTCTTGCCGGCACAAAAATTCTTCATTCATGGGGCACGATTTACACACAGCTAGACCGTCGCTCTCCTTGTCGTCGCACAAAGTTACCCCGTTAGCCGTTCACTGTAGCCCATCCTACTTTCGTCCGTTAATCCAAGCATTGATGACAAAAGGCTTATGCCACAAAATGCATAAGCCTTTCAAGCTTAACCGAGCTGAGAGACAATAACACCGAGAGCGATGGAGTTTAGTTTGGCTTGTGGGCTGTCCGCCCGGGAAGTGAGAATAACGGGAGCTTTGGCGCCGGCAATGATGCCTCCTATTTGGGCCTTGGCGAAATATACGACCGATTTATAAAGGGCATTACCGGTTTCAATATTGGGGGCCAATAGAATGTCGGCCATTCCTGCCACCGGGCTGACGATGCCCTTATGTCGGGCCGCCTCGAGCGATACCGCGTTATCCAGGGCCAGGGGACCGTCAATCACACAGCCTTTGATCTGACCGCGGTCAGCCATTTTGGCCAGGATCGCCGCGTCCAAGGTAGCCGGCATGTCAGGATTGACCACTTCGACCGCGGCCAAAGGCGCCACCTTGGGCTGCTTTATACCGAGCGCCTTTGCAACAATGACGGCATTTTGCACGATTTGCGCCTTCTGGTTAACATCGGGCGCGATATTCATAGCCGCATCAGTGAGAAGCATTAAGCGGTCGTAACCGTCAATCTCCATAACCGCTACATGCGATAGCACCCGGCCGGTACGCAGTCCTATCTCTTTATCCAGCACCGCCCGCAGAATGTCGGCCGTACTAATGAGTCCTTTCATTACCAACTGAGCTTGGCCCGAACTGACAAGCGCCACAGCCTGCCTGGCCGCTGCCTTGGCATCCGGCTCATGGACAATGTCAAACCCGCTAAGCTCAATCCCCGCCCTGCCGGCAGCCGCTTTGATTTTGTCCCGGTCACCAACTAGAGCGGCCTGGGCCAGTCCATGCCGGTAAGCCTCGGCCAGCGCCAAGAGCACATCTTCATCTTCGGCGACGGCAACGGCAATCCGGGATGGACGCCCCTGCTGCGCTGCCTGCAGAACATCGCGAAAAGAACGCATCATGGAAAACTCCTCCTTAAATAACATCAAGCATCATTATGGCACATAATGTCAAACAAAGTAAATATTTGCATCGCTTTGGCATAATCATTTTTAGTATGGATTGCCGTGACTGCTTTCAACCGGACAAAAGCCGCCGGAACTGCCGGCGGCTTTTGCCTCTTACACTTTATTCAATTCGGACAACAGTTCTTCCAAGTCAATCCCGTGAATACCCGCGGCCTTTTCGACGCTTTCCCCGCTTGCCGACGGGCAACCGAGGCAGCCCATGCCATGAGCGCGGAAAACAGCAATAGTCCGAGGGTTGTCGCGGATAACTTGGCCAATAATGCTGTCTTTGGTTATTTTGCCTGGCTGAACAGGCGCCGGTTCTTTTTCGCTGGCCGCGACTTGGTTGGCCGCGACAGCCGGTTGGGCATTGGCTTCCTTCGTTCCTTGGAATAGAGCCAGCACGTCGGCGCGGAATTTTTCAAAGCCAATGCGGTCAATCATTTGGCCAAGCCGTTCAATATCAGCGTTTTTCTTATAGTAATCAATCACGATTTCTACCAATTTCAGCACTTCGTCATAGGTAAGATTTTCCGCCAATTTATCGGCCAAACGCGGTTCGCGCCCGCAAGAGCCGCCTACTACTACCGTCCAGCCCGTTTCGGTAGCGAACACGCCGATATCTTTGATATGCACTTCCGAGCAGGAGTTAGGACAGCCGGCTACCCCAATTTTCAAACGTGAAGGCATCTCCTGTTTATGATAGCGCCGGTCCAACTCCATACCCAGTTTGATTGAGTCATCCAGGCCGCGCTTGCAAAACGCGCTGCCAGGGCACATCTTTACGCTCCGCACACAGTTAGCGTAAGACAGCGCCGGATTGACGCCCAGTTCTTCCCATACCTTGTCGACATCTTCCGCTTTCAGGCCAATGATCATCATGCGCTGGGCCGACGTCATTTTGAGTGTAGCCCCATATTTCTCGGCAATATCGGCGTATTTGCGGAGCTGCGCCGGCTTTATAAACCCTCCCGGCACACTGGGGGTAATCGCGTAGGTCCGGCGACCTTCGCGAATTTTTTGCAGGTTGGCTGCTTTCGGCATCATCTTCATCACCTCAACTTAGCTTCTGGTTTAATTGTATGCTAAGCGGCCGGCACCATCTGTGACTTGCGTCACCTGACCAGTGTGATACTCCTCACACCACTCTTTGCCGCGGCTGACTTAAAATTCGAGGACCGGACACCTGTGCCGCCCGGTCCTGATAATCCTCTCGGCACCCGTTGGCTGGAATTCTGCCCCTTACGATATCCATGGCACCAACAAGACTTGAGATATTCAGTATTCCGTCTCGGGAAGTTGTATTCGCATGCATGATGCTGATGCCCGGCGGAGCCAAGCCAGGGGGACAAGGCGGCCGCTAACGTAAATCAAAATGCCACCAAAAATAAGAAAGCTCCCTGACCTGGGAGCTTTCTCTTTCTTTTATCAATTAAGCGCTGACGCCGGTATTGGTATCTTCTACGGCTGCAGCGCCGCCGAATCTGTGCAACAGAATAGCTGCGATAGTATTGCCGAACACGTTTACAGTAGTGCGACCCATGTCCATAAACCGGTCGACGCCGGCGAGAATGGCGATGGCCTCCACCGGCAAGCCGATAGAAGTCAGGATGACGGCCAGCACGACCAGCGAAGCGGCCGGTACGTTCGCCGTACCCTTGTTAGCAATGAGAGTCGTGACCAGAATAGTTAATAAAGAAGCCGAGTCTAGCGGAACCCCATAGGCTTCAGCCAGGAAGCACACCGCAAGGGACTGATAGAGGGCGGCGCCGTCCAGGTTAAAGCTGTAACCCAGCGGCAGAACAAAGGATACAATCTTATTGGGAATGCCAGCACGCTCCAGAATTTCCATGTGAACAGGGAGTGTTACCTCAGACGAGCAGGTCGTAAAGGCCAGCAACAGCGGTTCCATAACTTTCTTAGTAGTAGCAAAGGGGTTGAGGCCTAGGAAATAGACAATGATCCAGAAGATAACCATCACAATAGCCAGGCCGATATAGAGGGTACCGATCAATTTGGCCATGGCCAGAAGTACTTTGCCGCCTTGGGTAGCGAACACCCAGGCCATAATGCCGGCGACGGCAATGGGGGCTGTGGCAACAACGCCTTTAGTCAGTTTAAACATTGCTTCCAAGAGGCCTTCCAGTATATGCACGATAGGCTTGCCTTTTTCACCAATACTGGCCAGGCACAGACCAAAGCAAATCGAGAAAAACAGGGTGGGAATAATCTTCTGGTTGGCAATGGCATTGACCACGTTGTCAGGAATAATGTCTAGGAAGAATTGGGCCCAGTTGATAGACGTAGCTAGGTTCGCCGGAATTTTGCCGGTAGCCTGCAACGCCACGCCAGCACCTGGGTGGAAAATGGCGTTCAATACGATGCCAAGAACAATGGCCAAACCGGTTGCCACATAAAACCAAATAAAAGCCAGGATACCAAGACGTCCCAGCTGCTTGATGTCCGACCCCATCTTATAAATGCCGAGGGTAACTGCCGAAAAGACGAGCGGCATGACAATCATTTTTATGGCTTTAATAAAGGCCGTGCCTAAAGGCTGCAGCTGTGCGCCAAATTTTGGCCACAAGAAACCGATGCCAATACCGATAACCAGGCCCACCAGAATTTGCAGCCACAAAGGAAATTTTTGCGAACCATTGGCGCCGTTACTGTTTTCCATACAACTTAACCTCCTTTGAACATAGTATAAATGACGTTTAGAACCCTGGCACTTCCCTGACCGGTGCATCCCTCCTTCTCAAGCAAAATATTTCATATATCTTATGATATTTAATTGCCAAATCAAAAAATTCCTGCTAATTAATAGGAAAAATAAAACAATTTATAAATGTGTGAATTTTGAAACAAAGTTTTCAACAGAAACTCAGCTACT